>CAMPJM010000060.1 GCA_946886805.1 uncultured Flammeovirgaceae bacterium
TGCTGGCAAACCCTATATTTGATCCAAACCGTTGCAGCATCGGCTTTCACCCTTTGCATTCCTGGTTAGCTATAGGATTATAAGGGTTTATGCTGTTTTTCCCAAAGTTGAGGATCATTGGGATTGGTTTACTTATCCACATGGCACTTGATTATGTTGATTGTTTGATGATGCAGTAAATCTGTTGTTTTTGTTATCACTTTCTGATTGTGGCAGCGGGAATTATTGTTCGTAACAGTGTACTGCATATAATGCAACCCCATAAAACGCCAGCTCCTTTTATCCTCGTTATTTTAGTAGTGGTCATCCTCACCCAGGAACTCTTGTACCGCTTTGCGCTGAAAACAGGGAAGAAATCAATAGCGGGGCAATAAAGGCGGATGCTTTTCACCACATTTATCGGTATCAGTATAGCTTTGATAGAAGGAGAAGGCTATGAGGTTGCGGATGACTTTGCAGCACTATTGGCAGGGGCATTTATCGTTTATAATGCCTGGCATAGGCGAATTATTGGACGAAGCCCTTGCACCGGAACTGCATGAACGTATCGGGCAACTTGCAGAAAAAGCAGAAGGTGTATTGTTCGTGGAAAAGTGTTATTCACGAAAGATGGAAACAGCTTATCATGTGGATCTGCATATTTGGGTGAATGGGGATATATCAGTTGAAATAGGGCATGATATTGCCCATAAGGTAAAGAATGAAATATTAAAGAATGTTCCCCAGGTAATCGATGTCCATATACATGTAGAACCTTCTTAATAAGCCAGACAGAACCAAGCCCCTCAATTGAACAGGGGAAATAAATGAAATAATAAGGAATTTTGGCGCATGATAAGCTGAAATCCAGACTTAATTCAGAATTAAGCTGCATATTGCATAACTTTTTACTACTACTACTTAAATATGAAAATCCTAATTGTAGAAGACGAAAAGGAATTGTCTGATAGTATATTAACTTACCTGAAGAAGGAAAAATACCTTTGTGAGACAGCCGCAAATTTCAGTGAAGCTTTAGAGAAAATATGGATGGATCGGGCCGTGCATTTCCTTCCGGGCATACTGCCACAGCATTTGTAGCTGCAGAATTTATCCAGCAAGAGTTTAAAGATGCTTCTCCGTGGTACGGCTTTGCAGGTTATACTGTTGCTACAGCAACAGGTACTTTGAGAATGTTAAAAAATGCTCATTGGTTTAGTGATGTTGTCGCCGGAGCAGGGGTTGGAATATTAACAACCAAATTGACCTATCTCGCTTACCCATTTTAAAAAAAAAGCATTCAAAATAACACTCACACAAATTTGATATTAACTCCGTTCATACATCAAGGCAAACCAGGAATATATGCTGTATTGCCTTTATAAATTTCCAATTGCTAAATCACGCCGTTCAGAATGATTATCAAATTTTTAAAACCATCAATGTACTTGGATCTATAGCCACAAATAGAATGCAATTTGTTTCAATATCACTAACTCTAATATTTATCTCGATATTGTTTTGCTGTCATACCATATTGATTCTGGAAAGTTTTATTTAAATGGCTTTCATCTGTAAAGTTCATTTCATCAGCAATTTCCGATATTGTAAGATCACTAAATTTAAGCCGTGTTTGTATCAGATTAAGTTTATATCGGGTGATATATTCCTTAATCGTGTTACCTGTCTCACTTTTAAAATACCGGTTCAGATAGTCTGGGGATTTGTTAAAGTGCACTGCTAAGTTTTCAAGTTTAATCAACTCCTTATCATAAATATTTTGCTGAATGTAAGCAGTGATATCATGGACTTTATTCTTAGGGTTTTCCTCTTTTGAGTAAATAATAATGTTCTGCTGTATATTTCGGGCAATTAGATGCAGAAGTAAAAAAACGATATTTTGCGTAATAATCACCCCAAATGACTGTTCCTGCTCTTTCTCGGATATCAATTGGTTAATCAGTACTTCAAATATATTTCTATCCCTATCTGCAATAAGATTTCCTTTGACATTATGGTGGTTATGAAATATATACTCCAATCGTTTAAAAAAATCACTTACGTCCATCTTTTCCTCTTGCTTGTGTGCACTTTTAGAAAAAAAGCTTTCTGTAAAGTCGATAATACAGAACTTAGTAGGGGCAACGATTTGAAAGGTATGGGCATCTTCGGGTGTCAACAAAAAAACGTCCCCTTTATAAAATTCGTAATGGTTGTCATTTATATTATGAACTCCTGATCCATCAAGAACATAGATCAATTCAAAAAAATGGTGCTTATGCAATCCAGAATTATTTGAATTAATTTCTTTAATAGTCACTTCCACGTCCTTATAAAGCTGTATTGATTTCATTCCTTAAAATTACCGAAAAATGTCGGTTTTTTACCTGTAAAAACAACTTATATAAAACCATCTTTGAACATTCAATTCTCTGATGGAGAAAGTATGGAAGGGTTGAGAACAACAAATATATTTTCTATCAGTGTCATGGGATTAATTGCAGAAAAAAGAAAGGGAAACCTTTAGAGACTATATCAACAAGTATAAGCTACAGACCGAATAGAAATACGCAAAAATGGATTGTAACGAAGGTGAAATGCTGCACCTGTTTTGCATCTACATCCGGATGATATATGGTTTTCAGAAAAGGATTTAGGAACCTTTTTAAAAGATATGTTCTCAATAAATAAAGAGGAAATTATGGAGCAGTCAGTGATGGACACACAAAAGTATGACCAAAAAAACAATATTTCTTATAAAAGAGAGCAGTATTTGATAAATATGCTCCTATTTATTGTGTTTTCAACATTGTTAAGTTGCGAAAGTGAGCCCAATAAACACAAAAGGCTATTGTCTTCAGATTCAATTTCCTTTCACTTACGCTCTAAAAAATTCACTAAGGTAGTAGTAGGATATAGCAATCTTGGAAGTCCCTTGACTGCTCATTTTTTTCCGGGTAAAAACAAAGAAATAGCATTAATAGTGGCAGGAATGCATGGATCAGAACTCTCCGCGATAGAATTAGCCGATTCGCTGATTGCAGCTTTTAAAAAGCTTCCGGAAATTAACCGTAATGTAATTATTATACCCTGCCTCTTTCCAGACAATGCCGCTGTTGCTGATAAATACCGTGCAAGAGGTGATGCCAATAGTCTTACTGGTAGGTACACTTCCAGCAAGCATGCAGACCCAAACAGACAAATGCCTTCACTAGGCAAGGCTTTCGATACGACTGCCTCTGACCATGTAGGTAGGATAATTGAACCGGAAAATCAGATCTTATTAGAATTGATCGGGTTTATTAGACCCACATTGATTATTAGTCTGCATAGCATCAGCAATCTTGAATTTGCAGGTGTGTTTGCTGACCCAAGAACCGATAGTAATGGCGAGGCTATTGGATTTTATGAAGACAGCTTTCTGGCTATCAAGGTAGCTAACAACATTCTTCGGGATGGTGGAAACGTTAATGGCAACAGGCTAAAATCCACACCAAATGCAATTTATTATACAGATCCTTCAGCAGTGGCGAAAGGTAAATTCCAGGCGAGGAACTTTGGCGACTCTGTGGCAAATAATAAGCGTGGCTATGGTGTTTCCTTTGGATCATGGTGCAGCACGGCCATTTCTGATCCTGAAAATAGTAAGGACAACCGTGAGGCAATACAGATATTAACAATAGAATTTCCGGGATATAATCGGTCAATTGATTTTAATGATAGTATTTCAAAGAAATCTGTTCAGAATGAACTAAGGGCGTACACATCTGCGATTGTTGGCATTTTTTTACAAGATGGGGATGATAACTAAATAATTGAAGTTCATTCAAAAACAGGGGGTCGTTTGTGGACTTTAGGGTTTCATCAATAAAATTTTAGGTATGGAAACAGAAGAACAAAAATTTATTTTCTATCAATGTAATGGAGCCAATTGCAGGAAGAAAAAAGGGAAACGTTTAGAACACTATATAAAAAAGTATAGGCTTCAGGATGAAATAGAAATACAGAAAATGGGATGTAATGACAGGTGTAATGCTGCACCGGTTCTTCATCTTCATCCTAATGATATATGGTTTTCGGAAAAGGATTTAGGAACTGTTTTTAAAAAATATATTCTCAATAAGTAATAATAAAATTATGGAGCAAACAGCAACATTAACCCAACCTAAAAAAGGATTGTCATTTGGCAACTGGGAGCGGCACGGGGCGGCAGTCGTTACCGGCTTATGCCTTTTGTTTATCGCACTTGCGTGGTGGGCAGGAAAAAACGAAATGAGAGGAGTAGAAATCGGTTTTTATATTCTTGCTTATGTAATTGGCGGGTATCAAAAAGCGAAAGAAGGCCTGGAAACGCTTTTTAAGGAAAAGAAGCTGGATGTGGACTTGTTAATGGTGGTAGCCGCTATTGGTGCTGCTTCAATTGGCTATTGGATGGACGGAGCCATTCTGATTTTCATTTTCTCGTTAAGTGGCGCTTTGGAAGGCTATACGATGGATAGGACAAATAAAGCTATTCAATCCATTATGAAGCTGCGCCCTGAAGAAGCGGTTTTGTTTCAGAATGGCATGGAACGAAAGGTAAAAGTGGAAGACCTCAAAAAAGGAGATATAATTATTGTGAGACCAGGTGATCGTATTGCAGCCGATGGTATTATAGTTGACGGCTACTCGGCAATTAACCAGGCTTCCATTACAGGTGAAGCCATACCGGTAGATAAAGCAAAGGGAGATGACGTTTTTTCAGGAACCATAAATGGGCAGGGGGCTTTGCAGATCGAAGTATCTAAACCAGCATCAGAAACAATGCTGGCAAAGATTATTCACCTGGTTCAGGAAGCACAAAATGAAAAACCACCCACACAGCTTTTTGTAGAACGGTTTGAGGGTGGCTACGCAAAGTTTGTAGTGGTGACTGCCATTCTACTTATGACCTTACCTCCTTTTTTAATTAACTGGACATGGGGTGAAACCATTTACAGGGCTATGATTTTTCTGGTAGTGGCTTCTCCCTGTGCATTAGTATCGTCCATTATGCCTGCATTTTTATCAGCTATTTCCAATGCAGCAAGAAAAGGTGTTCTATTTAAAGGCGGTGTCCATCTTGAAAATGTAAGCGGTGTTAAAGTGGTTGCTTTTGATAAAACCGGAACGCTTACCAGTGGAAAACCGAGAGTAATGGATATTCTTCCCTTGCAAAATATTACTGAAATGGAATTTTTACGTTTAGCAGCTTCTATTGAAACGCTTTCTCAACATCCTATTGCCAAAGCCATAGTTCAAGCCGCCAACGAAAAAAATATTCAATTAGAAAGACCGAAAGAATTGCAGGCTATTCATGGATTGGGCGTTCATGGGTCTTTAAATAATAAAATATATAAGATAGGTAAGCTGGAGATGTTTGAAGATATAACTATACCACCGGAATATTTACAAAAAGCCAATGAACTGGAAGAGCAGGGTAAAACGGTAATATATGTTTCGGCAAATCAGGAATTGATAGGCTTACTTTCTATTCAGGATACCATTCGCCCCCAGGCAAAAAAAGTGATGGATGATTTAAAAGCAATGGGCATAAAAGTCGCCTTACTAACTGGCGACAGTGAAACCACAGGTAAAGCAGTAGGCAAGCAGGCAGGCATTAATGAAGTGTATGCTGAGCTTTTGCCAGAACAAAAAGTAGAAGCTGTAAAAAAACTGGAAGCCAAATACGGCAAGGTGGCAATGGTAGGTGATGGCGTAAACGATGCACCGGCTTTAGCTACTGCCTCGGTCGGCATATCAATGGGAAGCGGGGGAACGGATGTAGCTATGGAAACAGCAGATATTATTTTAATGGCAGATAACATTGAAAATATCCCATTTACTATTTCATTAGGAAGACGTACAAACCGTGTTGTAAAACAGAATGTGGTATTTGCAATTGGAGTAGCGCTTACGCTGATAGCGTTAAACTTTATCGGGAATATTAATTTACCGCAAGGTGTAGTAGGTCATGAAGGAAGTACTGTATTAGTTATATTAAGTGGGTTGCGACTGCTGCGGTAATGTGTAAGTATAGTTTTATGAATAGCACGCAATAAAAGGTTATGATGGAGAACAATGTAAGAAAACGTCAAGCGAAACTTTTAAGGGTTTTTAGAAAAATACATAGAACAACAGGTGCCTTGTTGTTTATATTTTTTTTCATAGTAGCAATTACAGCTTTTATTAGGCTGGAAGAAAAACAGCCGTGGATACATTGCGGCAAAATCAAACAAAGGCACATCCACCGATTTAAAAGACTGGCTTTCTATAGACAGCTTACACAAAAACGCCATTACTATTTTGCATAATTCAGTCTCACCTGAATTATTAACGGAACTTGACAGCATTGATATTAGAAAGGATAAGGGTATGGTTAAATTTGTTTTTGTTGACAATTTCTGGGGTATACAACTTGATGGTGCTACGGGCAAATTATTACATATAGAAAAAGGGCGTTCTGATTTTATTGAAAAAGTGCATGACGGCTCTATACTTGACCACTTTTTTAAAACTGACTACGGTCAAATAAAACTGGTTTATACTTCTGTTATGGGGCTTGCCTTACTGATTTTCACGATAACAGGATTTTGGTTATGGTATGGTCCTAAAGAATGCGATCGCGTTAGAATTATAGTCAACATTTACCCACTAAAAAAAATACGAAATGGAAGCACCTTACGATATAGAACAACTTAATGCTATTATAAAAAATAGGCGTAGCATTTATCCGTATCAATACGAGAAAGGAAAAGTGATACCCGATGAAATAATCTGGCAAATACTGGATAATGCTAACCGAGCCCCAAATCATAAGCAAACCGAGCCCTGGAGGTTTTCTGTATTTTCAGGTGAAGGATTAAAGTATTTTGGAGTATTACAAGCTGCAATTTATAAGCAATATTCAGGAGATAGTTTTAATGAAGACAGACATAAAAAACTAGGTGATTATCCACTAATGTCTTCTCATATTATAGCTATTGGTATGAAAAGAAATGAGACGAATAAACTTCCTGAAATAGAAGAAATAGAAGCCGTTGCTTGTGCTGTCCAGAATATGTTCTTAACGGTTACGGCTTACGGGTTAGGCTCTTACTGGACTACCGCAGGTATTACTTATTTCAAAGAAGCTAAACCACATTTTCATCTGGACGAAAAAGATAAGCTATTAGGGTTCTTTTATATTGGTTATGTAGCCAAACCTTTGATTTCACCTTCCAAAAGAAAACCTGTTCAGGAAAAAGTTAAATGGATCAGTGAATATAACAGTTTAGGCATACAGGTTACTTTTAGATGAAAGATTGTAAAATACTGGCATTGTTTGTGCCAAATTTTGTCCTCTAACAATTCCTATTGTGAGTAAAAGAATAAAATTATGAAAAAAGTAATCTTAACAGTAGCACTTGCAGTATCTTCCTTAATCGCTCAGCAATTCAGCTTAAAAATAATAAAAGCTCTGGTACAAACCTATAGGCACGGGAATCCCATCCTTCCAAAAATCCATGGAAGGTGCCTTTCATATATTTCAGTGTTTTTTGGCCCCTTTCTGTTTATTTCATGAACCCTGACTTGCATAGGGCAGGGCATCCCTTTTGGAGGTCATTTAAACCTGATCTGTATTTTCCTGTCCAGTAGCCTGTTTATTGGACAGGGGTTTATGTTTGCAAAGACCAGCATGTTCCTTATCCTTTCACTTATTTTCAGGATAGTTGTTTTACCTGCCAGCAGCTTTTTTATTGTCTTTGCCAACAGGGTCAGCTGTTCGATCAGGTGGGCGATCTGTATGCACTGGTAATAGTTTTTGACAGCGTTGAAGTCTGTCCTGCTGTATTTGTGCTGGAGGTTGTAGCCAGGTTTTTCTGTGTGTTGAAGCCCTCGTTTTCGATCTTCCAGCGCGCCCGGTTTTCGCGAGTTTTGCGGCCCCGGCGATATCCTCTTTCCATGTTGGTGATCCAGGAGAACCTGTTGCCAGTACCTCCAGGAGAGCCGGTGCCCCCCTGTTGCAGGTCGTTGAGGTAGATCAGGGCACCCCTTTTTGGTTTTCCCCGCCCTCCTGTCCGGCCTCAGGGATATCTCTTCGTTCAGGTCTTTGAGCACGCCTTCCTTGACCACAAGCATATAGTCCCACGGGCAGGCCCTGCAGATGTCCATCACGGGGGCATTGGCATAGAGCGCATCGGCCACGATGACCATGGGCAGCCGGGGGTAGAGTTCCTTTAGCCTGACGGACAGCCGCTTAAAGGCATTGAGTTCACAGTCCTGCTTGTCGTGCTGCCCCCCTTCGTTGTTCTCCAGCCACACACTGGCCTACGATGATAGTGATATCAGCATTAGTTGTATTTTTTACCGGCTGTAATGACGATGATGACATCTTGGGCGTCAATGAAGATTTTATGAATGAAATGGAGGCTGCACGTATGAAAATGATGGAGGATATGAATGCTGTTCCCATGACCATGGATCCTGATGTTGATTTTGCCAATATGATGATCCCTCACCACCAAGGATCTATTGATATGGCAAATATATTGTTTGAATATGGGGAGCATCAGGAAGCACTAGATCTTGCAAGGCAAGCTCTTGAAGCAGATCAAGCAAGTATTGATCGCCTTGAGCAATTTTTGGAGAGCCATGGTGAACCTGTTCCTCAGGCAGGAATGGACTTCATGGATGACATGGACATGGTGATGATGAAAATGAGTGAGGCGATGATGGAAGCCATGCACTATACCAGTGATCCAGATTATGATTTTGGCGAAATGATGATCCACCACCATCAAAGTGCCATAGACATGTCTAAAATAGAGCTGAAATATGGTGTGGACGAAATGGCCAGGATGGAAGCTCAAATGATCATAGACGAACAGCAAACAGAAATTATAGAATTGGCCCAGTTCAGGAATGAGCATGGGCAGCCTGAATAGGATGTATTGAATGCTGTAGTATCCTTATATCATCAGGAATACCTATATAGTCCTTGGCGATAACACATATTAGCTAAAGTAAACATTAAACTTTTGTAGCAAAAAAACCGGACACCAACTACTGGTGCCCGGCTAAATCAAAATTTACCAAGAAAAAACTATTCCATAAAACAGGTTGTATTATTTTTTACCCTTTGGTTTTTTCATTTGGTTCCTCTCCTTCTTTCTCTATTTCCTTCTTGATTTCATTTGTGGCATCTTTAAACTCCCTGATGCCTTTCCCTAGGCCACGGGCCATTTCAGGTATCCGTTTGGCCCCAAAGAAAAAGAAGAATGCTACCAGGATCAACAAAACCTCCTGGCTCCCTAATCCTCCTATGAATATTAATATTGACTGCATGATTTTTTAAAATATAAATTGAAAATTAAATTTAAGTTATCCAAATATTGTGTTTGTGACAGCGTGGAAACCGATTTTCCTGACCGCATCCTGTACTTCTTTTACCGATACAGGCGTTTTGGTTAGAATGGTAATCTCACGAGGGTATACTGTATTATTAAATAATACCGTTTCTATGCCATTTATTTCTTTTAACCTTTTCAAAACCTTTTCAAAACCTTTTCAAATTCTTGTTGACTGCTAATGCCAATGCAAAAGGTTTTACCCGTTTTTCCGGGCAAAATATTTTCCGATATAAAACTCATGGTGATTGTTCTTTTAAATAAATACAATAAAAAGCATTAAGAATAGGGGCATTAAACTATTTCAGCTTAATGCATCCCCCAATTATTTAAGATCACAAGAACAATGTGTTTATATCAAGAAAGTGCAATTAAAGAGGTATAGGCTTATGGTTAAGAATGGCCGCGATACTGGCGTTATAAAAATGTAGCCCAGGTTGGTATGATTTGGATAAAAATTTATCTGGGTAGAAAGATAATTGCTGTTTTCACGGTCTTTTTCCTTGTTCTCAAGGTCTCCGGCAAACAAACAAAAAAAAGGGCTTAATTTATGGTCAGGATAAGTAAGATTTTCTTTTCCTGAGTTTACTATGTCCGTATTGACAGCTTGGAACACGCCTTTTTCTGTAAGGGCATCATTAGAACCAGGTAAAGCATCGCAATTTGGGAGCGCACTGTCAAGGCAGCAGCTTAAAGAGGTAATTAGTAAAAAAAATAAAAGTAAATGCTTAGGCATCCTTTTGCTATTTACTGCAATTAACATCATTTCTTTGGAATTGTCAAGATAATTACAAAAGGAAGGCCTCAGTTCGTATCCAGTATTCGGTATTCGGTGCTTTTTACAAAATTGTTTTCTATATTTGATTCAATGACAAGAAAACTTACCATATTTTTTCTTTCGATATCTGGATTATTGTTGCTCGGCCATACGATCGTTCAGCATGACCATAATGATTTTCAGCAAAAAAATTCGTTTCTATCCCAGCAAAAAAGTAACTTAAAGTACTTTTACTCATTAAATCTGGGACCCGGACATTTAGAGGTTTTTGAGAAGTCTGAAAGCAAAAGTAATAATTTGGTTTTCTTGGGCAATGCTAAGGACAAAGATGGTTTAGAATTTGACTGTTCGGGTAATATTACTTTGCAGCCTTATTATCATAGCCCTCCCCACTTATGGTCAAGCCAATACCTAAAAAATTCATTTTTAAGAGGCCCCCCTGACGGTTTCAAAACCTGACAATATCCATTTTACTTAGTCTATTTTATTCAGATGCTTTGTTCAAAACTTTGTCTGCTGAATTTTAATAGCATCATTTACATCCTAACATTCAAAAAAATGAAAAATTTATCTTATAGATTTTTGTTAACGATTATATCATTGTCTCTACTAATGCTTATCAACGCCTGCTCAAATAGTACCGATGTGGTGGAAAGTGGCACTTATGAAGGAACGGTTGATAAAGTGGAACCGGAAAAATCCGAAATTTATGTGAAGACCGATGATGGGAAAAGATTGGAGCTTTATTTTACAGATGAAACACAATTGTCCACAAATGGGGCAACTGTACCATTTAGTGTGCTTATGGAGGGCCAGCGCGTGAGTGTACAGGTAGAAAAAGTCGGGCAAAGGCTGGATCCAATCAAGGTAGAGATCTTGGAATAACAATGGATACGGTACCTTCTATGTGGCGGACTGAGGTGTTTCACCCACTGTCCGTACACTTCCCCATTGTGCTACTGCTAATCGGCACAATATCATTTTTATCTTATCTTTTGTTGAGAAAGAACAAGACAGCGGCATTCTTGCTCCCTGCTTCCAGGCTTCTGTTGTGGTTAGGAGTTGTGTCTGTTTGGGTCGCCATTTATACCGGTGATCAAGCCGGTGGGGTTGTCACCCGTCAGCTTTGCGATCCAACGATTCTGAAACAGCATGAAAATTATGCCTATTGGATAGGTTATATTTTTACGCTGGGGACATTATTGGAAACCTCTGTTGTTGGCCTGAAGAAAAAGCATGTTGCTTTCACAAAACCAATCATGATTATAAGTTGTGTGCTTTTTATTTTAGGTACAGGATTTTTGATGTACGTGGGACATTTAGGTGCATCACTGGTTTACCAGCAAGGTGCAGGGGTTTATCATCCTTCAGAAGATTGTCATGAATTCAACTAAACCTATCAATAAAATAAACGAAGTCGATACCATACCACATCCTTCGGCAAAAGGGATAAGATCCACCTTGATCGGAATATTGGTAAGCCTTGTCCTTGCAATAGTGAAAGGGCTTGCCGGTATTTTCGGAAATTCGTATGCGCTGATTGCCGATGCCATAGAATCCGTTTCTGATGTTTTCAGTTCATTGGTTTTATGGATGGGGCTAAAAGTAGCTGCATGTCCCCCAGACGAGAACCATCCTTATGGGCATGGCAAGGCAGAACCGTTGGCTGCAATCGCTGTTGGACTTGCGCTTATGCTAGCAGCTATTTTGATTTCTGTAGAAAGCATTGAGCACCTAACGACACCTCACAAAGTTCCTGCACCGTTTACTTTAATCGTATTGGTTGCGGTAATATTTACCAAAGAGGTAATGTTTTGTTATGTATTCAGGATAGGCACAGAAGTGGATAGTCATGCAGTAAAAGCAGATGCTTTCCACCATCGCAGTGATGCCATTACTTCAGCAGCAGCATTTCTTGGCATTTCTATTGCATTGTTGGGTGGCGAAGGCTATGAAGGTGCAGACGACTGGGCGGCTTTATTTGCAGCAGGGATTATAGTTTTCAATGCGTTTAATATTATTCGTCCCGCTGTTGCAGAAATTATGGATGTAGCCCCATCCGCTGACTTACTTGAGAATGTAAAGAACATTGCTTTCACAGTGAAAGACGTAACCGGGCTCGATAAATGTTATATCCGGAAAATGGGTTTTGAATATTATGTAGACCTACATGTAGTCGTAAATGGAAAATTCAGCGTACGGGAAGGGCACAGAATAGCGCATGAAGTAAAGGATGCTATTTTAAAAGGTTTTCCTGTTGTCAGCGATGTGTTGGTGCATGTTGAGCCAGATTGATCTTTTAAGGTACATAATCCTATTTCTTCCGGCTTAAACCAATAAGAATTTCTTTGGGGGACGAATATGGTTTATCTTCCCTCCTATTCAATTGGTTCCCCGCAGAAAAAACTTGAAAAGTTGAGTGAATAATTTTTAACTGTGTTTCTAAACAGTTGTATTTTTAAACTTTTTAAGGATATTGAAATAATTTCAATACCCTTAAAA
>CAMPJM010000061.1 GCA_946886805.1 uncultured Flammeovirgaceae bacterium
AGGAAGCCTTGAAAGGAATTTAGATCATGTGGCTTTAGGTTGCTGCCCATTTGTGCTATCGACAAAACAATGACTACGACACCAATATAAGCCACCGTTGACAACCACAAGAACTGTTTATTATGAATAAAATGCTGTTTACATAGCAGTAAAAAGCGCGTTCCGTTAAAGGTGTTATTTGACATACTCTTGTATTTTTTCGGTTCCATTAGAAATAGCATTGAACAATAACTCAATGTCAACAGCCGAGCTGCCATTTGTCTGAGGCGTAATTACTTTATAGCCTCCGGGCACCATCTCATGGTACAGTATATTAGCCCCTTCTGCCGATGAAGTAGTAGCAAAATGAAGTCTGGAAGAAATGTCAAAAAGATCCTTCTGCATAATGAAGCGACCGTTTTCCAGCATGAGCACCCTGTCGATCAGGTTTTCCACATCACGCACCTGGTGTGTGGAGATAATCACTAACTGATCATCGTCAAGTGAACCTGCCAGCACTCTTCGGAAGATTGATTTTGAGGGAATGTCCAGGCCATTCGTAGGCTCATCCAGTACCAGCAGTCGACATTTGGTGGACAGAGCAAAGGAAATCAGAAACTTCTTTTTCTGTCCGTATGAAAGTTTCTGTAAACTTTTTGTTTCCGGGAGCTCAAAGTCATTGATAAGGCGATTCAGCAGAGCTTTGTCAAAGCGTGGATAAAATCCCGCATTTGCCTTTACATATTTATGAACGGAAATGCCGGGAATATAAAACTCTTCAGGCAAGAAATAAATATCCTGAAGGAGGGAAGGCTGACGGTCAACAGGCCGATGCCCCATAATCTTTACCTCGCCACCACCCGGTGATAGCAAGCCAATCATCAATTTGAGCAAGGTAGTTTTACCTGCACCATTCTTGCCAAGCAGGCCCACTATGCTTCCGGCCTGCAACTCGCAGTCCAAATGGTGGAAAAGCGGCCGCTGCTTTTTGGCATAGTTAAAATTGAGGTTCTTTATGCTGATCATTTGACTGATTTAGTGTACTACTTAACTAATACAGTACAAGGATAATAAATTGATTTTAAATTTCCAAACCGCCTGAAAAAATTTCCGATATTTTTAAATTGGGAAGGATTAAAAATCCTATACTCCGGAAACAAGATGTTCACTGAAGTGACACCATTTTAAGTAGGAGAAAGGCAGGGGATGAGGAAGTAGCAATTTCTGTTTTGTTGCCAATACTTCACAAATATGACCTTCTGTTATCAGCGAAAAAAAATCAAAAGTTTTTCTTGCAATAGTTAGGATTCCTAACTTATATTTGTTTCAGAATTATTTATCACTTAAACTAAAAAAAATGGAAAAATCAATTTTCTACCATGCAGGTTGTCCGGTTTGCGTATCAGCAGAACAAGAGTTGCTTTCACTCATTGACAAGTCCAAAGTTGAAGTAGTACATCTGGGACGGGAGCGAACCCGTATTACAGAAGCTGAACAAGCGGGGGTGAAATCTGTTCCCGCCGTCATTACGCCCACAGGAAATGTTCTTCACATCAACTATGGTGCTTCTCTTGAAGAACTAAAGGCGTAAAAAAATTTTCCAAAAAAAGTTAGGACTCCTAAATATAGGAGTCTAATCTCTACAAATCTTTAAGTCCAACGAATCGAAAAACGAAAATGAAAAAAATTATTATCCTTCCAGTCTACTTCTTCGCCGCCACAGCGCTTGCCTGTGGTTTGTGTTCAAATTACGACAATGAAAACTTCAAAATACAAAACGTGCAGGTTGTTCATAATGCTTCCCTTGGGGCTACGGTTTGGGAAATTCAGGTTGAGGGCATTGCTGGTGAAACAACGCCTAAACCTGCAGGAAAAATGGATGGAGCCCCTGTTCTGGCCTATGTCTTTCCAACTTCCTTGAAACCGGTTGATGTAGGATTCAGTGCGACTGAAGGAATAGTAGCGTTGGCCCTTACCTCACACCCCGATTTTGACGATACGCCTCTTTGGGATGAGAATGCTGATGCACAATACGATAATGATGGTATCATCTGGCATCCTCACTGGGTAGTTCTGAATGAAGACGCGCGTGTGCCGGGAGGTTTGGCGGTAAAGCAATTTAAAAAAGGAGATACTTCTGTTAAACTTCCACCAACCAATCCGGGCATGCCTATGTATATGGATTCGCCCGGTTTCCAGGTGATCACCGACGGAAATAAAATCCGGGTTGTAGTACCCGACTACCGCATAAACCATCAGTTGGATTTTCAGTACGATGGGGTGGGGGCATACCTTATGGTAAACACCTCCGACATGAAAAAACCAATGTTAGGGGTGTACAACGTGTACAGCGTTGCCAGCGGAGATTTAAGCTTGCCTTTTAACGTTAAAAAATAATTTATATGAAAATTTCAGTCTGGGACACCTATGTAAAAGAGAAGACAACAGGATCATGCACTTCGATATTTTAGTACCGGATTCTGTTGACGATTCCGAAAAAGTTTTTGAATATGGAAGGGCATACCTTAAGCGTAAATCTATTGTTTCCGGAGATCTTTCTTCCGAAGCGTGTAAATTTTGTCACTTAGAGGAGGCATCTGAAGCAGTAGTCGAAGAAATAAAAAAGCGCGGATTTTACATTGTGGAGCTAAAAAATTGCGGCATTTAAGTTTCGAAACTTAATTAGGATTACTAACTTTACCTGTAGAGCATTGCTTTACAGGTAAATCTAAAATTACAAATTTTGACATTAGCAGACAGCCAAAGAAAAGATCTTACAGATAAAATCGTTGTCGGATTGGAACGGATTTCAGAAGCCTTTAAATCTTTGATTTGGGGCAAAGCAAAAACTTATGGATTAAGTCCCATCCAAATTCAAATATTGATTTTTATCGCGAATCACAAGGAAGAATTGTCAGGTGTAAGTAATCTTGCAAAGGAATTTCACGTAACCAAACCCACTATCAGTGATGCCGTCAAGGCACTGGATCAAAAAGGTCTTATCATAAAAAGTTATTCGACTACAGATAGTCGTAGTTATACAATCTTCCTATCCGAACTAGGAAAGGAAATGCTCACAAAAACGAGTAATTACACCCTGCCATTTTTCAAAGGCTTTGAAAAAATGGAAGATCGGGAAATTATAGAGCTCTACAGCGCGTTAACGAAGCTGGTTTTTGAGTTGAACCGAAGTGGAATTCTTACAATTCAACGAACCTGTTTGGGCTGCAAGTTTCATGAATTTAATAGTAACAAACATCATTGTCATTTGATGAAAAAAGACCTGATGGAAACAGAGTTGATGTTGGATTGCGCGGAATACGAAGGAAAATCCTAGGTTTTGCAATAACCTTGTTTTGCGACTTTAATGAGGTTCCGCTACTGCCTCTAGCCACTATCTTCCTAAATCTGTGGTGCCATGGATTCTTATTTAAATTCAATACACAAGCTATTTTAAAGTAGCTTAACTACTTATAATATAGCCAATTAACTTCGCCTTGATCATCACATACTTCAATAATAAATCATGAGGCAACAAAAAAGACCTATCGTCGCTTTAATTGACACTGTTTCTCTTAGTTTTAAAGCTGTCCATTCAAATGACCTTAGCAAAAATCTCAATTTGAAAGCTTTCAGCTCTCTCTCTCTCACCTCTGCTCCAAAGTCCTCCTTGGATATAGGTGTTTGAGCCTTTCCACCCCCCAACCCCTAAAGAGCCTGCTCCAAACTCATTTCGGAGGGGCTAGCTCTTACCGATATATTACAAATAAATTTTAGCTTTTTTGACGCTCGTCATAGGGCCTTATTAGCGTGGGAACTATCATTTTAGCAGGCAATAAATAGATGCGCTAAACGCCATCTAAGAAGTAAAAACCCGTAACAACCTAGGTTTTTTTACTGATCGGGAGCCGTGTTTCGTTTAATCCGGAATATATTAAAGGCGATTTCCTTAGCCTGTGAAGAAAAAATTGTCAGAAATTCTATTGTCAGTTTAAAGGAGGACCGGTGAAGAAACAAGCGATCGCTGAACATCATTTTACGAAGAAACACCTACTCTTATCTCCTTTTTCACCCGTGAATTTCCAGTGATAGCCACACCAAATATGGGTATTGGTACTTACAATTTTGTATAACGCTTATCCTAGCTTGCTGATAATTAACGCAAATCAAAATGCATTAACCTTTTAGATCACTAAAACAATTTTTTATGAAACACTCCACTTTAACCCCTTCCCTTATAGAGAATGGCAATTCACAAACCACTCAAATCACCGGTCGTATCCGATGGGACGACAATCTAGAACCTGTTGAAGGTGCAGAAATAGAAATAATTGCTGCTAAGTCATTGTCAGAACCAGCTCATGATGGTCATTCCCACAACTGTTCTTGCAAGCTTTCAGGAACGGGACAATTTAACATGCAGTCGGAAGACATAGACCGTGCAACAAAGACAGGAACCTACAGTATTATTGTAAAAGGTAGCGATGGCCGCATTCTTTATCAGGCAGATGCCGGTAACAGCTCTTTAAGAAAATCCTGCGCTTATGATATCCTGATCTCAGCTAGTCTTCGGCCAGACAAAATCATTCAACTGCCCACAGTTAAGGTAGGTGATATTGAGGTAAATGCGGAGCAACTGCGAAAAGCGCAACCTGAAGATATCCTTACTATAGCACGTGCGCTGGTTGATCCTAAAGTAGCCAAAAAGGAAAGAAAGAAGATTGTCAGTCTTTCAGAAAAGCTTCTGCCGGCAAGCAGGGATTCAAAGGTATGGATATGTGAAACACCTATACTTCATACTATTTATGAAATTATAGAACTTAAAAAGTGGCCAAGAGAGGTAGCTCTAAAAGTTGAAGATATACTTCATATGAGATGG
Source organism: uncultured Flammeovirgaceae bacterium (assembly GCA_946886805.1). The sequence goes on from CAMPJM010000061.1 coordinate 4,859, forward strand.
ACAGGTTTTGCCGAACAGACTCATGAATGTGCCAACTTTAGAATTACCTATCAGGATTCGGGTACAGCCGCCGTACCATCGAGCACTGCTGCTCAGGACGTTCTTGATCCAGGTTCAAATCCTCCCGTTGTACTAGCTTCACTACCTGCCGGAGGAGTGCCTACTTATATTAAAAGGATTTGCTTCTGGCTGGAAAGAGCACTGGCTTCCTACATAAATGCTCCTTTTAGCATGTTAAATCCCGCGGCTTCCGGAAAAATTCCGGTGGTAGTGAATTCAGGATCTTACGGGAGCGCTTCTCCTTCGGGCACCTTTTATCTGAATAATAACCTCGATCCTGATGTTCTATGTGCTGTCGCTGTTCACGAGCTGTTTCATATGGTTCAGTATGAATATGGCGGATCCGGTACATGGAGATCCTCTGTTTTTGAAGGAGGTGCCGTTTTTGCTGAAGATTCAGCAGCTGATCTCATGAACAGATATATCGATGAAACTAGGACGAATTTTAATGGAACAGGGGTAATGGCCAACACGAATTTATCGCTAAACGATGCCAGTTATAAGACCTCTCTTTTCTGGCGTTATATTGCCGAACAGCATTCTGGAGACACGATTGAACCATTTGTGGGCGTAGAAACTTACAGAAAAATAATTGAGAAATGTGCTGCCGGAAGCTATTCCAACAATGATGTCAAGGCTGCTATAAGAGAACTTCCCTGGTATCAGGATTTTCACGAATTCCATTACCTTGATCCTGCAAGACAGGATCTGACAAACGGTGAAACGACCTTGGGTAATTATGCGCTCGCCTGCTATTTAAAGGACCTTGGCGTCAACAAACCGGACTCGCGGTTCGATTTTATTGAAGATGAAGAAAACATTCATATTGATAATGTGATAGGCGGCGTTGCGGATATTACCAGCATGCCTTCAGTGACTGTAACAAGTACCATGAATCTCACCAACGCAGGAAGTTCAAGTGCTATCACTCAAATAGGGACCGTCAATGACCTGGCAAGTAGATACTATGAGTTAAACATAGATCCTGCAGTGACAAATGTTCAGGTAGAATTTATTGCAAATGCCGGCTTTAACAGCCATGTTTTCCAAATCGTTCAGGTCGATGAAGACGGAAACGTGAGGGATATCCATAGAACAGATAAAAGCAGTTATACAAAAACCATTACTAACGAACGGGGTGGTAAAAAGCTGGATCGACTTGTAGTGGTTGTATCGGGAGGAGAAGATAGCGGTGGTTTCATTATTAATTTTAATGCTGTCGCACCCTCTCCTGATGTAATGGTAACTCGTTGGCACAGCGCAATGAAGAGGGAATATGAGATTAATTCCAAAAATTGGGCTTGGACGTGGGTGTCTCCTGATATCTGGGTAGATAATGACGAGAATGGTGTAGCCGACTCAGAAGTGTTTTTTAACTTTAACAACAAGCTTAATATCCGACTACATAACAAAGGGAACGCCGAGGCAAATAATATTCAGGTTTCCTTATTTTATCAAAATGCTGCAGGAGGACTTTCCAATGCTGCATGGCTTCCTGTAAGAAATACCATGGGGGATATTCAAACGCTGACTGGCCTTTCACTTCCAGCAGGCAATTCCAGCAATTGGTCAGTTGACTGGTCTCCTTTGCCTGACGGGGTTAGCAATCATTTCTGTATCCGCGCAGTAGTAACTGTGCCGGGTGACCCTAATACTGATAACAAACGGGTACTTTCCAACTTCGGCAACGTAAAATCCCGATCTCCTTACTTTGATTTAACGCTCTTACGCAGGAATACGCTCGATCTGATATCCCCGGTAGTGATGAAAATCATTCCGAGACTACCCAATTACTACCAGATCTCTCAATATGATGTAAAACGACTTGAGGTAATTAATATGAAACCGGCTGAAGTTCTGTTGGATGAGATCAGAATCTATAAGGGTTCCAATGAGAGAGAAATCCACAAGCACGAGGATGAACATCTTGAAGAACTGCATCAGCAAGGAGTATTAAACCCCTGCTTGAAAACGCAGCCTGATCTGCAGGGTGATTATAAGACCCTTGCAGAAGCATTACCTCCGGGAGTTGCAGGAAGACCAATGGTGACCGTTGTTCATGAAGTAGACGGAATTCCGCTAGGCGGGGTAACCTTTCTGCTTAGTGAAAAATAATTTCTTAAAATGTAATGTACTTCACAGTAGGATTATGCCTACTGTGAAGTTTTACCAGAATGAAATTATGAGTTCTAATTCTTTTAAGTGAGTAAACAAACCATAGTGGGAAATAGTAACCAAAATATAAATTATTGAAAAATAGAGTATTAATCGGATTTACTTCAAGTCGTTTATAAACCTGCCCCAAAGAATTTCGGGAATGAGGTCAAACGCAATCCTAATTTTCGATGATTTTACTAGCTGAATTTGGTTTCACACAAAGATTAGAAAAACGCTTCCAAATTCTCACTTCTGAGTATCCAGTAGAGCAAATTCCAGTGATACCCGTTCAGAGCATTTTTCTGACGAGTCATCCACATCAAATATAAGCCATTTTCCACCTCTCGAAAACCATGAAACATCTAAATAAAAACGCAATAAAATGTCTGTTAATCTCTCCAGACCAACATTCTTTTTCTATTCAAGCTGACTCAGTAGAATCAGATGAAAACTTTTTCACTACCTGCAAACCAGGCAACGAGATGGCTAATCTACTAAATAAGAGCCACGAAGAAGGCATGAGAACGATTATTCTCCCTATGGATTTAAATAGGAGGGAGGAACAAGAAATTTTTAGAGAATACCTACCGTCAACAGTTGAAATTTCTCCTATTCACCAAGATAAAGACTCCAAAAGATCGATTTTTGATTTTTGCGGGACATTGAAAATAAAGCCATCGGAAACGTTGTTTATTTCTGCTAGTAGAAAACTAAGAAAAGAAGCTGCCCAAGAAGGTTATTTTACGGCCTCTCACCCTATGCTCGGGGAATTTATTTTAAGAGGAGAGCAATACAAATTCTATGAAATCAGAGGATCTATAAGAGAAATCAGTGAATTGAAAGGCTTCATTCCTTATTACCATGAAATGTATGATCAAAGCCAAAGTCTCGTACTAGGAATTCTTTCTGATTCAGGGTTTTCAAAGGCAGTTCAATATGATCTTGAGATTCTTCAGATTCCCATAGATCCGGCAACAGAAGATCTTATCTTTTGCAAGGTCGACCAATTAGACAAAGAGAAAAGAAATCTGCTCAAGGACAGGAAAGTAGTTTCATGGTATAAGAATAAGGCTTTGATCGCTTTAGATGGTGATGATCCTAATGACGCATTGGACATCCACGGAGAGCATGGTCATTTCTGGTTTCTAATGCCAGATCCTGGATTGTTAAAAGAACCTCCACTTTCTCTTTCCAATCAGGAATATACTTTTACAAGTCAGGAGGCCACGCTCATACAAGCAATTGACAAAAAGGTATTTCTGGAAGTGCCAAGTATTTTTCCCTATCCCAAAGTATTTCCGGAGCTCTTGTTTCCCAAGTGTTCGGTGTCAGCTACTACCTTTCAAAGTATGGTGGATAAATACAGCGGAGCAGCACCAATTGACAGTTTAGGTTCAATAGTATCCAGAGAAGTACGGCATCCGGATAATTCCCGAGTAGTCAATGCATTAGTAAAAGATTTGCAAGGTATGGGCTATTGTGCCTGGACGCATTCCTTCAGTTTTGGTGATCAGGTTTGTAAGAATGTGATAGCAGAGTTGCCGGGAAGAGGCATATTGCAGATAAGACCTGAGATTTACGACAAGTTAAAAAAAGTGCTTTACCCATTTCCTGGTCCGGAACCTCCTAAGCCCTGGTTGAAAGCTTTGGAAGAAATTATGGGTAATGAATGGACCTCGTCAATACAAAAAAGAGCAAAATATCCCTGGGACATCCGACGACTGGCGGAAATAGAACTAGGGCTTTATCACTACCCTAAATTATGTCATATAGCTAATTTAGGTGCTAAACTGGTAGTTGTTGGCTGCCATTTGGATTCTACGGCTGCTTCTGATGGTGGATTTGATCCTACTAACGATCCGGCGCCGGGTGCTGATGATAATGCCTCCGGAATTGCCGGTACGCTAGCGGTGGCAAAGTATCTCACACAGTTCCGACATAAACTTACACATACCGTTCGCTTTTGTTTTTTCAATGCTGAAGAAGTGGGCATAGTCGGAAGTCAGGCATATGCGTCATTCCTTAAATCTCACAATGCAAATGTAAAAGCAGTAGTTTGCATGGATATGATCGGATACAACAGCGATAGCAACAGAATTTTTGAAGTTCATGCTGGATATACCAATCCCGCAGTCAGGGATATATCTGTGCCAATAGCCAATCAGATATGTCTGTCGGCAAGTCAGCTTGGAAAATTAGCCCCGGCACAGATCTACAAAGGAACGAATGCTTCATCAGGCGCTGACAGGAATATTTATGACGGTGCAATAGGAAGGAGCGATCATGCTTCCTTTCATCAACAAGGGTACCCTGCAGTAGTAGTTTCCGAAGATTTCTTTCTTAACGCCCCTGCAGAACCTTCAGCGGATGCTAATCCACATTACCATAGAGCATCAGATAGCGTGATTGATAGCGCTTACGGTGCCGACATTTCCTGTGCCGTTGCACATGCAGTAAAAGAATTGGCGAAATAAAATGAGATTTGGGAACGATCAACCGAATAGTTATTTTTATATGGCAGCTGGCTCACAATTTTACTTTTGCCCTCTATTATTGAAGTTCTTTTCCAAGCTCTTTCTGTCCCACTTTGCAAGACTAGCAGCGACAGTGTAGGTGCTGTGGAGGAAATCCAATAGCGATTCTGAGGGGTTTGCAGCTTTTTGAACCGCTTCATATGGCAGAACGTATTCCCCGAGACCGCGATGATAGTAGCCAGCTGAAGGATTTACAGCAGCCTCCTTAAACCCTTCCGGCTCTGGATAAATGTAGCTATAGAAGGCAGCCTGCGGAAAAGATTCATTTCCTGGCCAAAAACCACAACTATAAACTTCATGCGAATAAGCTTCACGAGCTACCCAGTCAGGAAGATTGGGTACTCCTCCCGGATGTTGGGGCGCCAGGCGTCCTGAAAAACGGGATACAGCCAGATCAAAGCTTCCCCAGAAAAAGTGAACGGGACTGGATTTGCCCACGAAACCTGATCGGAACTCCGTAAAAACAGCACTAGAATTTAACAAAGCAAGGTGTAATGCCTTTGCTTCTTTGGGATTGTAGGTTTTATGCTTATCGTCTAAAGGGAAAGGAATGGGATCTACCAGCTCACTGGGGATCGGATTAATAGCAATATCAATACTAAATGACCGTAAACATGTGAAAATATTGTGATAGCAATCCGATACACTTAATGATTGTAAATCATAACTTCTTTCCTCATTGTTGCTTGTTGTTATCTGAAGTTGGTGTTTTAGAAAGTCCAGATTTATTTGAAAAAACTTTTCTTTATAAGGAAGAACACCAGTTGTAAGACCGTAAGGCGTCGCCAATAAAGTAACATGCCATGAATGGTTGATCCACGGCATATTGGCTAATTTTATTTTACCCATAATTTGAGTCCACATGTGGATAGTATCATAGGTTTCCTTTCCTTCACCATAGGATAACTCAGGCCAAAAGTTGGTAGTGTTCATATCGTTTCATTTTAAATTCAAAGTAAGGTTTAATATGGAATATTATTCAGTCCTGTCGATAATATTTTCAGGCTTCTCACCAAGAAATTCTACCCATTGCTTCTTCATACAAGGATAATGCTTTGCCGCTTCCACCAATTCAATGAAAGCTTTGATGTTTTCTTCAAAGCGTTTTTCCAAAGTAGTATTATTAAGCCTGTTTTCTTCATTGAAAGCCTGGTGTGAAACAGCTAAGGAAAACATGTGCGGGTAAACATGCGAGCCCAAATGTTCAAGGGGTATTCTCAACGCCCAGAGGCCTCTGTTACCGCCTGCCATTGACGGGGAGGCCGACATCAATAAGCAATGCTTATCGTTAAAAGGCTGAGGACGGAAGCGGGAAACCCAATCAATGGCATTTTTTAATACTCCCGGCATAGAAAAATTGTATTCAGGACAGCTTATCATAAAAGCATCATTGGCATTTAACCTGTTCAAAAAATTCTTAGCACCTGAAGGAAATTCTACAGACTCGACATCCTGGTTATAGGAAGGACAGTCAAATTCACTCATATCGGCAAAGTCTACTATTCCCCCATGTTTTTCAACAATCTCTGCAGCCAATTGGGCAAGCTTTTTATTGACGGAACTCTTTTGTAGAGAGGCCGCAAACACAAGTGTTTTTACAGGATCACTCTGTGCTTTTTGTATACTTTGCTTATTCATTTATATTTTAGTTAAAGTGTTGCTTAGGGCTAGTTGAGAAATAAGTTGTAAAAACTAGAGTTAGTTTTTTTGTCTTTATTAAGACATAAAATCTGCGAATAGCCATAGCTATTTATCCGCCAGCTGGCGGATTATAACGCAGAGAAAGAGCAAAAAAATAAGTATAAACTCACAACTTATTTTTTACAAGCCCTTAAGTTTATTGAAAACGTCGACTCTTCTTAAAGGTTTAGTGTTCGAAGTCGAAAAATATGCGTTAAATGAATAATGTATAGTTATCAGATCACCTTCATCTTGATCAATAAAATTTTTAAAGGCATTATTTTCGTTCAGTAGTGCAATTGTTCACCAACCATTGTACATTTTAATAGCCACCCATATTGAACAAATTGTCGGCCCGGTTAGAAGCCAATTTTTTAACTTTTGGCAACCTTTTCCCTGATTTCGCGGTCTAATATAGAGTATATGAAGACATTCAAGAAAATAGGAATATTTGTTTCGCTGGCTTTCATCATTGGCTTCATTTTGTTCGCCGTCAATCAGATCATCGCTTTTCATGCCAACCTCACTACGGTCAATGTAACGCTGGCATGGTTGGTTACTGGTTTTATCAGCGTTACCATATTTCTTCTGTTGCTCATACCGCTTGTTTTGATTGCCAGATTACCCAAATCAGTTACTTTCCCCGACAGCTATGAGGAGGAAGCTCGGTATCACACCGTATTGAGAAGTCGCTTATCAAGAAATAAACTGGTAAAAAAAGCCGGACTTGATGTAAATACCGAAGAGGGTATGAAGCAGGCACTGGAATTGTTGAACGTGGAAGCCCAAACCATCATTAAACAGACAGCTAAGAGTGTATTTTTAACTACTTCCATTTCGCAAAATGGAAAGCTCGATGCATTGACGGTATTCATTACCCAGAGCAGAATGATCTGGAAGGTGGCGCATATTTATTGGCAAAGGCCGTCCATTAGAGATATGATCAAACTGTATGGGAATGTAGGAGCTACAGCTCTCATCGCTTCCGAACTGGACGAGATAGATATTACCCGACAAATAGAGCCCATCATTAATGCCGTACTTCGCAGCCCCGGCAGATCCATTCCCGTTATTGGCCATGCCGCACACATAGTAACCGATAGCCTTTTGGAAGGTTCCACCAACGCCTTTCTGACACTAAGAGTGGGCATTGTAACCCAGCGCTACTGCGGTTCCTGGGACATAGCAGATCGTAAGACTATCAGGAAGAATTCATTCATTACCGCTTCCGGCTTATTGAGAAATCTAGTCTTCGAATCTTCCGGCAAGGTAGTAAGCAGCGTGATGACCGCGATCAAAAATGCCGGAAAAAACACCATCAAATCCGGTGTA
>CAMPJM010000062.1 GCA_946886805.1 uncultured Flammeovirgaceae bacterium
TGAGTACGGTAGATTTGTTGGTAGCTGTGGGGGGTGATTTATCGATGGTGGAATAAAAGGTGGGTGTTGGGTTTTGGGTGTTAGGTTTTGGGTTTTGGCGTTTAGCTCCCCTCTCTTTGTTGGTGTTTTCACCAACAAACTGGTAAGCGACTGCGATTCTGTAAAAATGCCGATTGATTCTTTAAGCAGACTGTATAAACAAAAGCTCCTTCCCGGTACGGAGCTTTTGTTTAGCTGTGAGAAATCAACCATTATTTGAAGGGGTCCCGGAACAGGTCCGGGAATGTGCTACGAATTATAGACTTTCTTCACCTGCTCTTCACCCTCTAAATTGGTGAGGATAATCTGGTTTAAAGTTTCAACAGATTTTCGAGACCTGAGTCCATCCTGAGCGGTGTTCATTACATAATCCAAAAGTTGATCAACGGTGGTAGTGGCCACATGCAGCCTTGTATCTGACGAAGCGTAATAAATAAAAACTTTACCGTCTTCATCTTTTATCCAACCATTACTAAAAACCACATTCGATACGTCTCCTACTCTTTCATCGCCTTCCGGTGCCATAAAATAACCGGCAGGTTCGTAAATCACCTTCGTGATATCTTCCAGATCGGTCATAAACATGTAAAGCACATACCGCAGGCCTGCCGCAGTATTGCGAACACCATGGGCCAAATTCAGCCAGCCTTTTTCTGTTTTAATAGGTGCTGGTCCCTGCCCGTTTTTCACTTCATAAACAGTATGGTACTTTTTACGCTGGATGATAACTTCCTTGTCAATCACAGCATTTTCTATAGATGCAGCCAGTCCCAGCCCTATTCCACCTCCAGAGCCTGCTTCAATAAAACTATCCTGTGGCCTGGTGTAAAATGCATATTTCCCATCTACAAATTCCGGATGTAACACTACATTCCGCTGTTGCGCAGAAGGCGTTTTTAGATCTGCCAATCGCTCCCAATCCTTCAAATTTTTAGTTCTGATGATGCCGCATTGTGCCACAGCATCTGACTCATTGCCTGGTTTTGCTGCCGGATCTTTCCTTTCAGTACAAAAAACACCATATATCCAGCCGTCTTCATGTTGGGTAAGTCTCATATCATAAACATTTGCATCGGGGTCGTTAGTCTCCTCCAGTAAAAGGGGGAAGGTCTCAAATTGAAACTGGTCTATGCCTGTCGGACTTGAAGCCAAGGCAAAAAAGGATTTTCTATCCGCCCCTTCTACCCTTGCCACAACCACATATTGACCATCAAACTTAATTGCCCCGGCATTGAAGACGGCATTGATGCCAAACCTTTCCATAAGGTAGGGATTTCGTAGCTTGTTTAAATCATATCGCCAAAAAACAGGCGCATGTGCAGCAGTCAGCACCGGATGTTCATATCTTGAAAATATGCCATTGCCAACTCCTTCTTTAATTTTATTTCGTTTGGAAATTAATCCCTGGTACAAAGTGCGGAGATCCAAAAGCCGCCTATCAAAAATATCTTCCATTTTCTTAATTTATAACTCATTTTTTATTGTCTTTAAAACCTTTCCAACATTCTCCGAATAGGTCACCCGAATTTACTGCCAACGATGGGAGATTCCTGATAACACTTCCTATCGTCAGGTTTCAGGAATGACGGCTTTCAGGAACTGAGTAGTTTAATTCTCTTTTATCAAAATCTCTGTATCCTCAGTGCTCTTCCGGATTTGCAATCCGGAAGCTCTAACCATGGATTTGTAATCCATTTTCAATTCTTCAAAACCACATTGCAAATGCCCATTAAATTCTGGGACACACTTCAGTTTTCTATTTTTATTTTTTTTCATCCGCCATAGCTGTATTCGCTATTTCTCCATTGTTGGTGGAAAGCTTGTCCCACCAGGTTCGTTTTAGAATAAAGCCAATGACGGCTAACACAATCACCGTGACCAGTAACTCATCAAACATATACAGCACAAGGTATATGGGCAATAAGGTAAGGCCCATCTGACCAATTACGCCCAATACAACATTGGATGTGTCTAACCAGAAATTTTTATTTTCATTAAAATGAGGATTTTCCTCTCTTACAACATCATAAATAGGCTTCCAAAAGCCCCAGGGCCTTACCTTGATGTAAAATTTCTTTAAAACTTCAATATCTGTTGGCGCAGCGGTGTAAGTTCCAATAAGGCTACCAGCCAGAGAAATGATTAATATAAGCGGGAAATAATATAAAGCAATGCCGTCAAAAATATAGGGAAAGATAAGCGCAGGCACTATTCCGGAGAGCATCCCCCAGAAGAACCCGTTGCTGTTAAACCTCCACCAGTACCATTTTAGCACGTTTGATGCGATGTAACCACCATAAAGGCCGGATACGATCCATTGCAAAATGGAGTTTACATCTTTTGCGAAAAAGCCAATCACTATGCTTACCGTCACTACAAAAATGCCAGTAAGATAGTTGATACTGGAAATTTTAGCATTGTTAGCCTGCGGGTTAATATATTTCAGGTAAACATCTATTACCAAATATGCCTGTGCCGCATTAAGTGTGCCGGCGAATGTTCCGATAAAAGAAGCTAAAAGACCAGCTAGAATTAACCCTAACAACCCGACAGGAACAAAAGCAACCAAAGAAGCGGGAAGTATTTGCTCGAAATCAATATCACCACCTGATTGTAAGCCTAATTCATTATAACCGAGCAAGGCCAATACAGCAAAACCAATCACCATCATATATCGGGTAGGTATCAGTACAATTGACACAAAGCCACTCATTTTTGCAGCATCTTCTGGCGACCTGGATGATAATATTTTCTGCATATCATAATTTGGCGTAGGGCCTGCCAGACTCGCCAGAATACCCTTAAAAAGCATCATGGAAAAGAATATTCCAAAAAGAGAAAATCCATCTGTTTCTATCTTCGCATTTACGCCTTCAATAATCCCCGACCAATCTATGTTCAATTCCATCCCAAAAAAGGGAGTCATCCATTCGGCGGGAACCTGAAGAGTGTTCCCACTGAGGTTCACCATGGCAATGATACCAATAGCAATAGCACCAATGGTCATAATAGTGAACTGCAACACATCAGCCCAGACTATACTGGCCATTCCTCCTATTACAGAATAAAAAACAGCAAAAAGGGTAAAGATTACCCCGTAGAAATGAGGAACATATTCAGCACTGAGGTTAAAAGGAAGGTAGGGCTGTAGTACCGACCAGGGTATGAAAACCTCTATAAACTTACCTAATCCTATGAATCCATAAGCCAGAAAACCCAGGCAGCTTATCAAGGCAAAAACTACCACAATGGCATGCGATTTTCCTGTTCCTTTCCCCAGACCAAATCTGGTTGACATCCATTCTGCACCTGTCATTACGTTAGATCTGCGCAACCAGGCAGCCAAAAACATCATCAAAAAAATCTGGTTAAAAGACGGCCACAGCCAGGGAATCCATATACTTTTAAGGCCGTAAATAAAAGCAAGCATCACCATCCACATGGTCCCCGAGATATCGAACATGCCCGAGGCATTGGAAAGTCCTAATGCATACCAGGGAAGCGTATTACCACCCAACATATACGATTCCTTGCTGGCTTTTGCCTTGTTTTTCTGCCATAAACCTATCAGCAAAATCCCAACTAAATAAGCCAGAATGATTAAACCATCTATTACTCCTAATCTCATAAATTCTTATTTTAACCCGCTGTTATCCGTTGCTTTTAACCTGGGTTCGATCTAGGGGGGGCGTCATACACTTTCTTTCACAATGTCGTTAAGTTAAGCTTTTTTTATACCTCATCCCTTGCCCTTCTCCTGAAGAGAGAAGGGTATAAGGCCTTAACTTAACGACATTTCTCACTTTCAGGAGATACCGGATAAATAAAGATTTTTGAAATGTAAATCTTTATTGTCCGGTATGACGGTCTTTTTTGATAGTCGAACGCAGGTTTAAATAATCTTTCCAAAAAAAATACCCTGCCCTTTCCGATGCATCGTTACTCGTCAAGGACAGTGGTATCTTCACTCTTCACACCAAAACATTGTTGACCGTTTTATGAAATCAAAATTGACAATTAAAAATCACTGAAAATTAGGATTTATTTAACCTCACCCTTGCCCTCTCCTAAAGTGAGAGGGTTTAAATGGTCTAATTTCCAATGATTTTTATCAATGTTACTTCATTCACAAAACGGGCAAATTACTATTCTACTGTTACACCTTCAGCCAACTCATACATATCAGGCAGATCCTTACTAAACAAGGTGTACTTGGATTCATAAAAAGTCTTAAAATCGGTAGCGGAACTGTGGCCTGCATAGGGCCCGTAGAAATGGTAACCTTCTTTGGTCGGATCATATTTATTTCTCCACATTACTATCAGACTAATCTCTTTGCCAATGATCGGCGTCAACATTTCCTTAGTCCAATAATCACTGTAAGGTGAACCGTCGCCTTTCCTGATGCCTTCTATTCCTGTTTCTGTTACTCCCACGGGCTTCTTTTTCTCCTTTGAAAGCGTTTCTAAATTTCTAAGATTGGTTGAAAGAGCGGTAGTGTTGGTACCGTGGTAACTGTCGAACCCTATAAAATCTACATAATCATCACCCGGCCAACGAAACAGGAAACTTTCAATAGTACCGACACCATCCACCTGAGGAGAAATAGCATAAATAAAATTGTGCACGCTTTTTTCATCCTTTAAATAATCTATTGTGAATTTCCAGAAAGCGATAAATTCTTCCTGAGTGGTACAGCTTCTCCCCCACCACGACCAGGTTTGGGTATGTTCATGATATGGCCTGAAAATAACCGGAATAAGCTTTCCTTCAGCGTCTTTTAGGTCATTGGCAAATGCTGCTAATTTGTCCAACCAGCCCTTATATTTAATATTTACAGCACTTCCTTCCTGCAAAATTTGCTTTACAACCGTTTTATCTGAATTGTCCCAGGAATCGCCACCTGTGAGTGGATTATTGATGTGGATACAGGCTGTTATTACTTCCCCCCGGCTTCTGGCTTCAAGTATTGTACGTTTACGGTCTGCATTTAAAGTACCTGTTTCGCTTCTATCATCCATTATCTCTGCAAAATCGAGACTGTAGACCGCAGGATAATCGCCCACAATTTCTTTAACATCTGATCTTCCTGGTTCTGTCATCCACTCACGACCGTACAGCAAATCATCGTGATGACCAAACATAACACCTTGTGACTGCAGGCGCCAAAGCTGAGAATACAATGCTTTTGTTTCTGCCGTTGCGTCCTTATCGGTAAGGCTAAGTGTTATGGGCACTATCTCTTCCTCTTCCTCAACTATAGGATCTGTTTTTACTTCATCATCAGTCGAGCATGCGCAGCCAAATAATGAAAATAATACAACTAATAGGTAAATTGATTTCATATTTTTTAATTTAATGATTTCACATAAACACGAGCGAGACGCTCGCGCCAGTGCCGTCTCCGTGGTTGCGTGGCACACCAACGACCTGATAAGAGTGGGTTTAGTTGCGATTGCCTGCATTTTGACACGAGCGAAACGCTCGCGCCAGAGTCGCAGAGCACTTCTGCAAGCTATCAACTAAGACTTCCGAAGTTTCGTAGATTAAATTTCATAACTTCTTATTTACAGCAAAGGCTAACTAAAGCTTCTGCCTTAAAACGACCAAACTTCGGAAGTCAATTTATTTCTTAAGAATTATCTCTTAGTCACCTCTATCCAATATCTTCGAGGCTTCTTGACGAATTTGTCATAATCAGAATATATTTTATCCCAATCGTCAGTACCATTTAAAGTGAAAGCGAATGCCTGATCTTCTATGGTTTTTGATTGGCCATCTCCCAGGTCTACTGTTCCGGAACCTTCGATAGAACCTGAAGCAGTGCTTCCATCGGGAAAAGTAAATGTCACTAAACCTGTAGTATAATTTCTTGCCCACGTGCTTTCGCCTTCTGGTATTTTTCGATAGAAGTGGTTTACGTCCGTTACAGGATCGCCTATGAAGGTAAAATCTGCATACAAACCATCTTCACCAGCATCATTTACTACTGTACCAAATGTATTTCCTTCTTCTGTAATGCCCTCCATTTCAAAGGTAAGTACATTATCCAATTCAGCTGCGGGACCACCTACTTCCGGCCATATCCAGGGCTTGTCGGTATGTGCCATTATGGCTCCGCCACCATACTCCGGTCCTGTACCACCGTAGATTACCAGATTATTTATATCGTAAGTGCCCAAAAGCGTCTCTGTGAATTCGCTAGCAATTATAGTATATTCCCGTGTTTTTCCAGTGGGGGAAGTCACCGATATCGTTGCACTGTTTGAAGCATTTTCAAAATTAAGGGCATCTCCGACTGCTATTGATTTTTCTGCCTCATAAGAAGTTTGAATACTGTTTAGCTTAATATTGCTTAAGTCGGGAATTTCGCTAACATTGATTGTAACGTTGATCGTGCCGGTGTTATCATCAATACGCGTGATGACAGGTTTACCAACTTGATTTTCAAATTTTATGTCGATAATGCTTCTTTCATTATTCCATCCACCCTCTTCAAGTCTCTCGAAAGGATTTGTCTGACAGGACACCTGTAGCAATGCCACAGCAAGTACCAGTATGTATTTTATGTTCTTCATTTCTTTATATTTTGTTAGGATTGTCAGATGAAAAATTATAAACCCTGGTTAAGGTCGACCTCTGTTTGAGGAATCGGATAAAAAGCAACTTCTTCATCAGATAAGCCTGCTGCCGATTCCACTACGTCTGTAACCTTGTTAAACCTTCTCAAATCATAGAGACGATTGCCTTCAAAAGCCAGTTCATATTTACGCTCCTCCAACACAAAATCCCTAAACTGATCTTCAGACAAGCCGCCTGGAAGATTGCCAAGACCTGCCCTGTTTCTGATAAAGTTCACGATATCATAACCTTCTGAGGTAGGGCCAACAGCTTCTGCAAAAATCAACGCGATATCAGAAAACCGAATCAGAAAAGGTTTTGTGCTTGTTTTATCAGCCATAAACAAAGGATCTATGTACTTCCTTGAAAAAGGATAGGGCATATTTCCAGGGTATTGCGCGATCAAGGCACCATTGGCATCGTAAACAGAATCTACCAAAAGTGTTTCTTTTCTCTTATCTGCACCATCAAAGCTATCATAAAATGTAGCTTTGGTTTGGAACACGCTCCAGCCATCGTGCGATTTTGTATAAGACCCGTCCTTATCATCAAGGTAAATGTCGCCACCAGCGATATAAGGGATAAACAATTTTGAGATTTTTGAAAAGTCTCCTTCTATAGTACCGCTTCTGTCCATTGACATCAAGAAAATATGCTCGGGGCCCCTGGGACTTTCTACATCATAGATTGAAAGTAGGTCATCGTCAAAGCCATATTCACTTTGGTTAAAAACAACTTCTCTACCGTAAAAAGCCGCACTGTCATACATGGTAGCCACATCTCTGCTCATGGCACTGTATTCTGGTACATTGTGCGCCTTAGAAGAAGCAATGGTTAAATAGGCTTTCGCAGCCAAGGATTGCGCTGCTACTTTATCTGCACGGCCCACAGCTCGCTCTATTCCCAAAAGTTCAATGGCTTTTCTACAATCCGAAAGGATCAGGTCGTACATAGCATCCAAATCAGCAGCCATAGGCGCTGATGTCTGTTCCAAAGTTTCAACGGTAGCCGTATGAATTGGCACCACTCCAAAATTCCGGACAAGGTTAAAGTAATTCCAGGCTCTTAAGAAATAAGCTTCTCCTATGTATTTATCTTTTAGTTCCTGGGGAAAGTTGGAATTGGGTATGTTATCGATAACTGAATTTGACCTATTGATGGTTATGTAGGCATATTTAAAATAATTTGACAACATTGCGTTTGTCTTAAAATTTGCCACATTCCAATTTATAAGTTCAACACCTGCTGCCCCTTCGTCTGATTTAGGAGATGCCTCATCAGTTGGAAAATCTCCCAAGTAGAATATGGCCCTGGAATATTCGAGAAAAGTCAAGGCATCATAAGCATAGGTTATTGCTGCTTCTGCATCTGCCTCAGTTTTATAAAAGTTGTCTTCGGAATAAAACCCATAAGGCTCTTCATTCAATTCGCATGAACCAAATGTTAAAAGACCTGATAAAACAAGTAATTTATAGCTATTTTTCATGTGTTTGTTTTATTAAAATGTTAAGTTCAACCCTACTGTCATTTTTCTCAATCTGGGATAACCTCCCCAATAAATACCATCAGTACCTACTTCAGGGTCATAACCTTCAAAATTCGAGAAGGTGAAAAGGTTGGACCCGTTTACAAAGAAGCGAGCGGAAATCTCTTGTGGCAAGTCGAGCGTATAACCGATGTTTAGGTTCTGAATGCGCACGAAAGAGCCATCCTCTATCCACCAATCAGAAAACTTATTCTGCCTGCCATCTCTTAAGCTTGGGTATTCATTTGTAGGGTTATCCAACGTCCATCTCAAAGGCGTAATACTTGGTTGGTTGAAAGCTTGGGTGTTCAATACATCATTGCCAAAGACCCCATTAAAGAAAACGCTCACATCGAATTTTTTGTAAGAAAGGCTTAAACCTAAACTTGCCATGAAGTCAGGGTTTGGATCCCCTATAATGGTCTGGTCATTGGGATCGATTACGCCGTCATCATTAATATCAACATATAGATATTCTCCGGGCTGGGCATCGTCACCCTCGAGACCGGATTCTACGCCTTCCTCTAAAGTTTGCACTATACCAGATGTTTTATATCCATAGAAAACATTCATTGGTTGACCTATGGCTAGGATATTGGTCCACTTGCGGAACATTTCAATATCATTGCTATTTATTTCATAAAGCATTCCTGTATTGGGATCCTCACTTAGCCCAAATTCTGAGGAACTTCCTAAACTGGTCACCTCATTTTTGTTTTGATAATAAATCAAGGTAGTGTTAAAATTCCAGTCAGGCGTATTGATAATGTTCGCATCTAAGGTCAATTCAATACCTTTGTTACTGATTTCGCCGTCGTTTACCCACATTCTGTCGTAGCCTGATGAAGGCGCCAATATTCTTTCCCGAAGCAAGTCATTGGTGGTTTTTTCATAATAATCGAATACTACGTTGATCCGATTTTCCAAAAATCCCATGTTCACGCCAAAATCTACCTGAGCAGTAGTTTCCCATCGCAAATCGGGATTGGGTATTCCGCCCCATACTACTTCTATTCCGCCCTGGCCGGCTCTACCTACTTCGTATCCAGGCCCAATGGATGTTATCCATGCACCATTGTTAAAATAGTTACTAATGCCATACCGGCTCAAGGTCTGGTACGGAGCAATACCTTGGTTTCCTGAAATACCATAGCTCAGTCGAAATTTCAATTCATCAAAAACACCTAATTGGCTGACAAACGTTTCCTCATGTGCTTTCCAGCTTATAGCCCCGGATGGGAAAAATGCCCATTTGTTGTTTGCCCCGAATTTTGATGAACCATCTGCTCTTGAAGTGAATGTAAATAGGTATTTATTATCGAAGCCATAGTTGACGCGAAAAATCCCTGACACTAATTCTGATGCTGAATGCCCATTAAAAACATTATTTGTTTCAGGATTACCGGCACCAATATTTTCGTTGAGCAAGGTTTCGTTTGCAAAACCAAAAGCTTCCAGGTTAGAACTTCTTACCAGATCATTCTGGTAGGAGTAACCCACTGTAGTCCCAATTTCATGTTTCCCCAGCAACTTATTAAAGTTGGCAAAGGTTTCGGATACTAGTGTATTGCCCTGCCAATTACGAATATAAGCTGCGCCATCATTAAACTGCCCAGCTTCAGTATAAATCTTAGGCTGATATTGGTCTTGTATATAAGTCCCGTATTTATAATTCAAGCGAGAAGTAAGCTTTAAAGATGGCACAATTTGCCATTCCACATCAAGAAAAGACAGTACATCCAATGACCTTGTCTCATTCAACCTTTTCTCAGAAATTGCTACAGGATGTCCAAAGTCATTGTTATTGGTGAGGAAATAGTCTCCCTCATCATCATAAATCGGCCAAATCGGATTTCTCCAATAAGCAAGTCCCCCATTTGCATTGCGTTTTCCCCTCGATAATATATTTGAAAAAGTTACTTTTAGATTGTCCTGCAACTCATGTCCGATGCTTAGGTTATAACCAACTTTGGAATAATCATCGTCAATATATACTCCTTGATCGGTATAATAATTTCCACTAAAACTGAAGTTGGTTTTTTCGTTGGAACTGGAAACACTGAAAGTAGTATTATTGGATATAGGCATATCCCTAAACACGATATCATCCCAACGTGTATTATGAGGCCATGCTCCGCTCGACAACTCCTCTATAGATGGATAGTAAACGCCCGCTGGATCTACTGCTCCGATATATTGTTGTTCAAAACCGCCATTTAACCGACCTTCATTACTCAATTGAGCCATCAACACAGGATCACGCCAGAGGTTCAGCTCCGAAGTAAATTGCGACAACGTACTCTGTTGCATTATGCTAAACCGTGTCTCCCCCGTTTTTGCTTTCCGCGTGGTGACAATAATTACACCGTTGGCACCTCTTGAGCCATAAATAGCCGAAGCAGAAGCATCTTTCAATATTTCAATGGATTGAATATCCGCGGGGTTTATTTGTTTTAAATCACCCGCATCTCCCAAAGGAAAACCATCTACCACGAGCAAGGGAGAATTGGACCCACTCAACGAACTTGCGCCTCTAATCCTCACCGTGGAACCAGCACCAGGATCCTGTGAGGAGCTGACTACCTGAAGCCCCGCTACTCTTCCCTGCAACAACCCTTCTACAGAATTGGCAGGTATATCTTTTAGCTTTTTGACCTCTACCTGCGCCACCGATCCAGTTAGATCGCTCTTCTTCACAGTACCATAACCCACCACGACTACTTCATTCATAGTCATTATATCGGGCATCAGACTTATGTTAATTTGGGATCTGCCTTCTACAGGTATTTCCTCCTTTAAAAATCCGATGAAACTGAATAGAAGGGTGGCATCCTCTTCGGCATTAATACTATAAGTACCATCAACAGTTGTAATTGTACCATTTGATGTTCCTTTAATAATAATGTTTACACCGGGCAAGGGATTACCTTCATTATCAGTAACGGTTCCCGACACATTAATCTCTGCCTCAACATTGTCCTCAAGACGCAAACGTTTGAAACTTTCATCGAAATTTTTAGCCTCCGAGTTTTCTGAATTCAAAGCTACTGCACTCGTTGCCGGCAGTATCGAATAAAAGACGCACTGCAAAACAAAACCCAACGAGAGGTATTTTACAGCACTCCGAATCTGTAGTAGAAGTTTATAGTTCATAAGTTGATAGGTTAGTTGTTACATTTATTGATCGTTTTTTTTCCACCGCATTACAATGAATGCTTTTGGGTTCTAAATAGGTTCTTTGGTTTAAGTTTATATCCATAAATTTTTATAGTTAAAAGTTTTATTAAACACTGATAAAAACACCATTCGTTTTTTGAATGTAATCTCGATATCAGAAGCTAAAATTATATAATGATCCTTGTTTGAACTGAACACTATTGTACGGAAGTATGGTAATATCGTCCGCAACGCATCATATTCCCGCATTCCTTTCATTCAGACAATATATCTTATCACGTTCGGTTGTGTTACATTTTCATTGGTTCCAGTCTCTAACGGTTCGACCACAAATCCCCTTGCGATTGCTTAAAACACCTGATGCAAGGTAAGGGGAACACTCACATAAAATCGACTACTGTAGTACGGCCTTTTGGTAATATCGTACGAACTTGTAGTCAGGCATCGAAAAGGATTAAATCTTGTAGGAATTCCGCTAAAATCTGATTATCTCAACCAAATTTTAGCGGAATTCTAACTGCTACCTTTTTATCAATTTATTGCTGACGCTCCCTCCATCATATTCCAAAACACAGTTGTATATACCGTTTGGCCAGCCCTCAGTATTGATTATAAATTCATTTTGGACTGCTCGTAATTTTCCACTTGGTATTTCGGCAACCGTTTTCCCTACCAGATCATAAACAATGAGCCCAGCCTCCGTTTCCTCCGCCAGATTTATTTGTATTGTAATGTTTTCTGTAAACGGATTTGGGAAGGCAGTTATGATATCTTTTCGGTTAATATCTTTTTTAATACTCACATTATTATGCGGAACACTTTCTGAAGCGAAACTTCCGGAGGCTGGTGTTCCGTAGACTTCCATTTCGTACATAGAAAAGCCATAACTGGTGCCTCTGGTGATGCCATACATTTTTACATATCGGGCCGTTCCTGACAAGCCGGTTAAATCGTTTTCGAGACTGGTATTTCCCCACACTGATCTTGCGGTAGTCCAGGTGGAATTGTCGGTAGAAAACTGGATTTGATAATCCCTTCCATACGCCGCTTCCCAGGCAATTCGCACCCTGCTGATGTTGTAATTCGCACCAAGATCTATAATAAAGTTTTGCTGGTCGGCATATTGTGAGGCCCATCGCGTATTTCCATCGCCGTCAACCGCATTTGAAGGTGAATGGGGACTTTCTGTAGAAGAAACTGTCACCG
>CAMPJM010000063.1 GCA_946886805.1 uncultured Flammeovirgaceae bacterium
GGATTAACTGATCTAGCCACGCATTAGCTGTAATTTGAGTGGCTAAATTTTCTTTCCTAGTCTGATTAGTACGCAGTTTTGTGGTTCTGGTTATACAACAAATAAAAAAAATGGTTCTTTGGCAAAATTGGTTCTAAAGCAAAAAGTCCCATGATTTAATTCGTGGGACTTTAAATATTAGTTGGTAACTATTTTTTTAAACTCTTCAACATCAACCTGTTTTTCCTCAACGGTGATTTTCTCCTTAATAGCATTAAATACCTTTTCAGCTTTAACCTGATTGAAAATTCTCATATAATTTTCGCCTTTTTCGCTTTGCAAGTAGTTTTGGACGAATACATCCAAGTTGTCGTCAAACTGACCCAATAGACCTGAGGATGCCAGCTGTTCTTTTATTAATTCTTTAGCTTTTAATTCAATATCAGCGTTCTCCACTTTTATTTCATGGTCTTCACTTATCTTGTTTGTGATCAAGGTCCATTTTATATCTTTGGAATAAGCATCATATTCGTTTTTGATATCTTCTTCAGTGATTTTGCCTTCATTAGAAGCTAACAACCACTTTTTTAAGAAATCATTTGGAAGGTCAACTTTGGTGTCGGTAATAATTGCTTCCTGAATTGAGTTGTTCAAATAAGCATCCGTTTCTCTTTCGTAGTTTTGAGAAATTGTCTCTTTTACCTTATTTTTAAATTCTTCTTCAGATTTAACTACATCTTTACCGAAAATTTTATCGAAGAATTCCTGATCCAGATCTGCAGATTCCTGTCTGTTTACATTTAGAACGTCAAATTCGAAATCACCTTTAAGTTCTTTGGCTCGTTCAGAATCAATATTTAGCACGCTTGCTATAGTTTCAGCATTTTTAAAAGCCTCATTGATATCAAATGCGATTTTATCACCTTTTGATACACCAATAAATTTTCTTGATTCTTTTTCTTCTATCTTATCGAAGGGGATAGAAAGTTTATCCTCAAAGTCGCCTTCTGATGCTTTTAACTCACCATATAAAAAGTCCCCTTTTTCGCTTTTCTCAGGATTGGTCATTTTTCCATATTGCTTTTGCAAATTTTCAAGTGTTTCGGCAATAGAATCATCATCCACTTTAATTTGATATTTGGTTACTTTTTTACCTTCCAAATTATATTGGAAGTCATCAATCAAACCAAGTTCAAATTCAAAACTAAAATCCTTTTGATTATCCCAATCAATTTTATCAGCATCTTCAGTTTTTGGAAGTGGTTCACCTAATATCTTAATGTTGTTATCTTTGATATAATCCTGAACAGAATGGGACAAGATATGATTTATCTCTTCTATTAATATGGATTTACCATACATTTTATTGATCAATGCAGGTGGAACTTTACCAGGTCTAAACCCCTTTATCTGAGCTTTCTTTCCGTAATCCTTCAGTTTTTCCTGTACTTTCGGTTGGTAATCAGCCTCAGTTAATGTAATTTTAATTGAAGCTTCGGTAGGATTCTTTTTTTCTAGTGTAATGTCCAACTTTAGAAAATTTAAAAATGATGAACTTTGTTAAATTAAAAACCCCCAATCTGTTCCCGATGTTGTTGTCGGTACGTGACTGAGGGTGTATGGGTGCGGATGGAGGGAGTCGAACCCACACGCCGCGAGGCGCTAGATCCTAAGTCTAGTGCGTCTACCAATTTCGCCACATCCGCTTTACAATTTGAATGAACTAGTTAAGATATGACTTGCTCTATCAGAGAAAAACTATCGAAGTAGTAACATTGCTTAAAATTGAAGTGCAAATGTAGAATATAATTCTAAAAAGGACAATTAATTTGAATGATTTTTTTTAATATTTATTTCCAGGTATTTCTTCACCAAATCTATAATATTAATGTACCTTCATTATTGAAAAATAGGACTACCAAGCGGAATTACTATGGTTATAGATATTGTTTTATATTCCATTTAGTGCAATATTTATGAGATTGTGTTATTACCTAATTAAGGAGTGGATTCTAATAATCCTTTTCCGCGCAACAATTAAGTTAACTGAGAGATTTAATTAAGAGTTATACATGATTGTTTATCAAATATAGATTCATCGTTTTGTATTGTAGTGTCGTGTTTTTACTATTTTTAAAAAAGACTTATGTTGTTTGCTTATATATATGGTGGCTATTGATTTAGAAGCAGAAAGAAAGGAAATACTTAGAAGATATAGGAAATTACTGAGACATGCTAAACCATTTCTTAAGGATGGCGATGCTAAATTAATTAAGAAGGCCTTTAGTACCTCGTTGGAAGCGCATAAGGAAATGCGCCGGAAATCCGGGGAACCCTATATTTTTCATCCTTTGGCTGTAGCTCAGATTGCTATTGATGAAATAGGATTAGGCACTACTTCAATTGTTTCTGCTTTACTACATGATGTGGTAGAGGACACAGAAATGGAAATCGAAGATATCCATCGCGATTTTGGACCAAAGGTGGCTCAAATAATTGATGGCCTTACAAAAATATCGGGTGTTTTTGAACATGGAAGCTCCCAACAAGCAGAAAATTTCCGGAAAATGCTTTTAACCCTTTCAGAAGATGTTAGGGTTATATTGATAAAGCTTGCTGACAGGCTGCATAATATGAGGACATTGGATAGCATGCCTCAAAATAAGCAGCTAAAAATTGCCTCCGAAACTATTTATCTGTATGCCCCATTAGCGCACAGGCTCGGGCTTTATGCAATTAAATCAGAACTTGAAGATTTATATTTAAAATTTACTGAATCACAGAGATACAGGGAAATCGCCGCCAAAATAAGTGCTACCCGGGCTGCAAGGTCCAAATTTATAAAGAATTTTGTAAGCCCTATAGAAGCAGAACTGGCACGGCAGGGATTTAAATTTGTGATTAAAGGGAGGCCCAAGTCCATCTATTCAATCTACAGTAAAATGAAAAAGCAAGATATACCATTTGAAGAGGTATATGATTTGTTTGCTATTAGAATCATCCTTGATACAAGCCTGGAAAGTGAAAAAGCAGATTGCTGGCAGGTTTACTCCTTGGTTACTGATTTTTATAAGCCAAATCCCGACAGGCTCAGGGATTGGATCAGCACTCCAAAAGCCAATGGCTACGAATCATTGCATACAACCGTAATGAGCAGGTCGGGCCAATGGGTCGAGGTTCAGATACGGACTCTGAGGATGAATGAAATCGCAGAAAAAGGTTATGCTGCCCATTGGAAGTACAAAGATAAAATTATAGGAAATCCGCAAGGTTCCGGTCTTGAACAATGGATAGGCAGGGTAAGGGACATGTTAGAGCAAAACGATTCTACCGCTATTGAGTTTGTTGACGATTTTCGCTCCAATCTCTTCAATGAAGAAGTATTCGTTTTTACGCCCAAGGGTGAATTGAAAACGCTGCCTCATGGTGCTACTGCCCTTGATTTTGCTTTTGAAATACATACGGAAATTGGCGCATCCTGTTTAGGGGCAAAAGTGAACCAGCGATTGGTCCCTTTAAATTATATCTTGAATAATGGCGATCAGGTTGAAATTTTAACGTCCAGAAAACAAAAGCCAAGTGAAGACTGGCTCCGTTTTGTTGTTAGTTCAAAAGCTAAGTCTAAAATAAAGGAAGTTCTCAAGGAAGAAAAGAAAGAAGCTGCTACTGAGGGACGGGAAATTGTGGAACGAAAGCTCAAGCAAATGAAGCTCCATCTGAATAATGAAACAATTAATCAGTTGAGAGCTTTTTTTGATGCCAAAACACCTTTGGAATTTTTTTACAAGGTTGGAAAGGGAATAATTGATGCAAAGGATATAAAGAAATTTAAAGTAGTAAGGTCCAATGTAGAGGGAACCCGCAAGGAATTTATTTCTGATGCCAAATCCTTTGAAAAGGAAATGTCAAAGGTGTCTGGAAATGACCGGGACATGCTTCTGATTGGGGAAGATATGGATGTAATTGAGTATAAACTGGCTAAATGCTGTAATCCAATTCCGGGTGATGAGGTTTTTGGATTTGTTACGGTAAATGAAGGAATAAAAATCCATCGGAACTCCTGTCCCAATGCCATAGAATTATTGTCTAATTATGGCTACAGAGTAGTAAAGGCAAAATGGACTTCTCAGCACGAACTGGCATTTCTCGCAGGTTTAAAGATTATTGGTACTGATAGAGTGGGCTTGATAAATGATATTACCAAAATTATATCCAATGAGCTAAAAGTAAACATGCGATCAATCACCATTGATACTGATAATGGCATATTTGAGGGCAATATTATGTTGTATGTGAACAATACGAAACACCTCGACATATTAATACATAAACTGGAAAAGGTGAATGGCGTGGTAAAAGTTAACAGGTACGACTCAGAAACAGTGTCATAATATGTTTAAAGTCCAAAGTTTAAAGTTTAAAGTTCACAGTTTAAAGTTAGAGGGTTAAAAAAAGTTGGAAGATGGAAGTGGGAAGTTCAAGGTTTAAAGTTGGAAGTTTAAGGTGCGAGCTTAAAGATGAACGCTCTTTCGGATTGTAATCCGGAAGCTTTAAACGAGGATTTATAATCCTCTTTATCTACGTTAAAACAAGAAACGATCGTATAAAAATCTATAAAAGAATTTATACTAACATCGCAAGAACTAATATTCAATGCTGATTTTTGTTTTGAAAATTTTTAATCCGAGTTCGACTATTAAAATGGATCGTCACAACAGAGTTTTTTCTAATAGAACCGTAAAATATAAAAAATTGCACATGTAAAGAGTATTGTACTATCTTTGCATCTTTGTCATTTCGAAAATGGAGCGTTGGTATTTATGGCACTAAATGAAGTAACATTCGTAGAGGTAAAAAAAATTTTTACCGCATATCTCGAAAACAAGGGTTTGAGAAAAACTCCTGAAAGATTTGCTATTCTTGAGGAGATTTATAGCAGGGCAGGTCATTTTGATGTAGAATCTCTTTATATAAGTATGAAGAATAAAAACTACAGGGTGAGCCGTGCAACTGTCTATAATACTTTGGACCTGTTGGTAGAGTGTGATTTAGTAAGCAAACACCAATTTGGGAAAAACCTGGCACAATATGAAAAATCGTATGGGTACAGGCAGCACGACCATTTAATATGTACGGAATGTCATAAAGTTGTAGAGTTTTGTGATCCAAGAATTCATAACATACAAACTATGGTTGGTGAATTGCTAAACTTCAAGATTTTGCATCACTCGTTAAACTTATATGGGGTTTGTGGAGATTGTCAGGCACGGTTAAATGCTGAAATGGTTTATAACAATCCTGCAAGCAAAACCAGATAATGCCTGCTCTGGATTGAGTATATGATTTTAAAAGACCAATAAAAATAAATGAATTTTATAGAAGATGTATCAGGAAACGTTTTGTTGCTGTTCTTAGAAGGTGATCTAATAGGAGGGGAAGACACAAAAAGTATTTTTGAAACAGTTCAAAATCATATAGAAAAAGGTATTATCAGATGCGTGATTGATATTTCAAATGTCAGGTTTATCAATAGTAGTGGAATAGGGGTATTAATTACTATTCTTACCAAATTTCGTAACAAAGAAGGAGAGCTTGTGCTGATAAATCCTTCGGAACAGGTCAAAAAATTGCTTATCATTACTAAATTGAATGCGATTTTCAGTGTTTTAATAAACAGAGAAGAAGCTATTCTGAAGCTCTCCACAATTTAATTTCATTCTACTGGATCAATTCGCCAAACTTATATAATTAAAAAAATATCAAATTATTTCAAAATGAATGTAGATGTATTATTGGGCTTGCAATGGGGGGACGAAGGAAAAGGGAAAATTGTAGATTATTTGGCACCAAAATATAACGTGGTGGCAAGATTTCAAGGGGGGCCCAATGCTGGGCATACCTTGGAGTTCGATGGGATCAAGCATGTTTTGCATCAAATACCTTCCGGTATTTTTAGAAGTGATATTAAAAATATAATTGGAAACGGTGTGGTTCTTGATCCGGTAATATTAAAAAAAGAAATAGACAATCTTGCAGTTTTCAATCTTAACCTAAAGCAAAATCTTTGCATTTCAAAAAAAGCCCAGCTGATAATTCCGACGCACAGGTTGTTAGATGCCGCTTATGAAAAATCAAAAGGTGACCAAAAGATAGGTTCAACATTAAAAGGAATCGGACCGACTTACCAGGATAAAATTGCGAGACAAGGTTTGAGGGTAGGGGACATTTTGCTTCCAAACTTCAACGAGAAATACAATGCTCTTGCTGCCCAGCACAAAACCATCCTTGGCTTTTATAAATTCGAGTATGATTTGGAGGAAATTGAAAAGGATTTCTTCCAGGCCATCGATTTCATTAAAAGTTTTGAGTTGGTCGATAGTGAGTACCTTATTAACGATGCCATTGATTCAAAAAAAACTATTCTTGCAGAAGGTGCTCAGGGTTCCTTGCTCGATGTAGATTTTGGAAGTTATCCGTTTGTGACCAGTTCCAATACGATGGCAGCTGGTGCGTGTACCGGCTTGGGCGTGGCTCCGAAAAACATTGGTGAAGTTTTTGGTATTTTTAAAGCGTATTGCACAAGAGTTGGAAGCGGACCCTTTCCAACGGAGCTTTTTGATGAAACGGGAACAAGGATGCAAAAAGAAGGGAACGAATTTGGTGCGACTACAGGGAGGCCCAGAAGATGTGGCTGGTTGGATTTGCCGGCCTTGAAATATGCGATTATGCTAAATGGAGCCACCCAATTATTTATGATGAAAGCAGATGTGTTGAACATATTTGAAGAAATCAAGATCTGTACCCATTATAAATTAAACGACGGTTCCATCACCGATAAACTGCCCTATACCATAAATGACATCGAAATCACACCAGTGTATAAAACATTGAAGGGTTGGCACCAAAAATTAGATCAGGTTACAGAGTATGATGCCATGCCTGCTGAGCTGACCTCGTACATAGAATTTTTGGAAGCCGAATTAAATGTTCCAATCAATATAGTTTCCATTGGACCGGATAGAACTCAGACTATTATCAGAAAGGAAGTTTTGGCATAACCTGTCGAAGGAAGGTGATAAATAGAAAATTTGGGCACATCCCGCCGAAAAAGGCGGGTCGGGCTATCCGTTCCAACTCCGCGCCCTCACTAAACCTTCCCTTGGCGGGGTTTCCTCTGCTATCCCTTGTGCAGGGTCGCGCATTATTTCTGGGGCGAAACCAATTTTCAAAGAGCGAAGCGGAACCTTCTGCTGTAGTTTTGAGGGATACTGGAATGTGTTTATGAACTCTTTTTTAGTTGTCTAAGCCACATTAAAATGTAACAAGGTAATATAGATTTTCAAAACAACAACGCTATCATTTATATTCCTCTTTTTAGTAGGAGTGAACCGGCAAAAACTACTGGTAGTAGGCAAATCGGCAAGATTATCACCATGCCACCATCACCCATATAAGGATTTCCATACTTTCCCCACAGATACATCATTAGGAAATAAGCCCCGAAAAAGCCGATAGAAGCAAGCAGTCAATGTAATAAATAAACCCAGTAAAACCCCATAGAAAGGGAAATAATCATACTCGCAGGCATCCATGCAAAACTAAGATAGATGCCGGAACTGATTAATTTGCCTTCAGGGAATTGGTATTGGTAAAAGAGAGCGAGACTGATTAAGATAATAGTAGCAATTGCAAATTGCACGTAAGCCGAAAATGTTGGGTCTTTTAGTAATACCAAAGCCAGATCTAACAATCTCATCACGTTTATATTAAATTCTTATTCTTATCCATTAATGAGCAGTGTGGAAAACGTTGGGCCAAACACAGGCTGCATAATGAGTGTATGTTTACGAGCATAAACAAAGATAGAATTACGAAATGCTTCATAAATCACCAAAAAGCAGTAAAATGAAAGATCATTAATAATAGTGATGTGTAGACGAATGTTTTTTTAGAAATTTGATGCAATAGGATTTGTAGAAGCAATAAGAAGAAACCTGTTTAAACTACATCCATGATTAAACTCGTAATGCTCTTGCTACTAAACATTGCTCCTTTAGAACCCGAAAAAACCGAACAAGAACATAGCTTGGCAAAGGAAAATACGGCATCCTGCTTTTCAGAAGCAAATTTCGAAAGTGTTTATAAGTTCCTCGAGAACAAAATAAAACAGGGAGGGTTTCATGTGTTTGAAGGCAATGAACTTTATGTAAAAGAGGGAATGCAAATTGTTATCAAGGAAGAAAACTATACACTTGCGATAATTCATAAAGAACACGGTATCTACTCTTTGGCAAAAGTCTTAACCGATAACCAGCATCTGTTAAAAAGGCCCACGAGATATTTTGTAGCATCCAAGAACTACAAGGGCAATGAAATGCTTTTTCGCAATCTGAGGTAGACTAATCCACATTTCTACAGAAATATGAACAAACTAAAATTGAAGACTAACACCTTTCTTTTAATAGATTCAGTACCTGATATTTACAAAGAGCACTCGCTGTGGCTTCAATGTACAAAATTCGCTAATCAGGAAATATGGGACCGGTCTTTGGATTGTTTGATCCAATTGGCTGTAGAATCAGAGCATTATTTTTCTGGGGAATTTTGGAAGCTATCGTTTGAACTGGCAGAATCTTTAAAAATGCAAAAGCAAAAAGACCTCTGCCAAAAACAAATTAATAAGATCAGGGAAGATAAAATAAGCTTACCCTTGGGTTGGACCAGCAACAAGGTTAGCCCTGGAAATTTTCAACTTTACATTGCTCATAAACAGCGAGAACGGTGGGACAATGAAAGAAGACAAAAAGACAACATTAGCAAACTGTTGAATGAAGAAGGGTTTCATTTTAAACCCACTGGAAAGACGGGCTATGTTTATTATGTAAGCCAGAAAAGAATTACTGAAGTGGAGTGGCATGAAGGAGAAATTGTAGGGTCTACCCTTTCGAAGTATTGGATATTCCCGGAGAAGAAATTGCTGACGAAAGAAGAATACCTGAAGGTTTACAATGATTTGAAGGAATGGGCAGCTCTGAAAAATACAAGTTTTCGGTATTAAGCTAAACATCCCAAACTTAATCGGCTATCTCCGCCTATCAACAAGCTCTTGGAAAATCAACACGCAAGTCTAAAAGCGACCGCCTTACATGAAATGGAGAATACTCATTATTTTTTACAACTATTTGTAGTTCCACAATTTCTGTATAGATCTTTTCCTTTTTCACAGGCCTTATTTATCGATGAAAATTAATAGGTGCTAGTGTCTTTAGAAGGAAACAAGTGCTGGAACTTCTCTGGCAGTATTTGTTGCAACTTTTCTGCCCTCATAATTCTCAAATTCGTCATCTCAGCTATAGCATCAGGCAAGGAAGTAATATTCAGAAGTAAAAGATCCAAGGAACGAAGACTTTGAAGGCCGACTATCTTAGCGGGAATTTCGGTAACGCCGTCGTTGGCACCAATGGATAGTTCCTCTAAATTGTTTAGCTCCAGTAGACCTTCCGGAAAGCTTTTGAGATTATTGGAATAAAGGTCCAGTATTTTCAGTTGTTTTAATTTACTGATACTTGGCGAGACTGTACTAATCCTGTTTCCCTCCAGTATAAGCACCTCTAGTTGGTTCAGTTTGCCAATACCATCCGGCACTTCAGACAGGCCAGTTCTAATACGTAGATAAGTTAGGTTTTCCAATAGTTCGATTTCAGGAAACCATTCAAGCTCTACCCCACTTTCAATCGACAATTCCGTGGTACCCTCGATATCGAGCAAAGATTCCTGTAGACTGAGCGGTAGCTGAGCATAACGTCCCTCGCTGATCCCTGCTGGTAGATCACCAGACGGTGTTAGAAAGTTTTCACCCTCACGTTCACGTACCACATATACGCCACCACCAGGTCTATCTTCGCCACCATTTTGGGTTGACTCCAAAAAGACCAGGGAGGATTTACTGCGAACGTTCTTAGGTAGTTTAAATAAACGTAAGCCCAGGTTATATACGGGGAGGTAATCTGCTTTTTCGACTTCGGGAATCTTAAAACGAAAGGTTTCTTTGCCCAGTTTTAATCGCATGTAGGCGATGCCGGTACTAGAACCTGGAATATAAATAGGCAAGCCTTTTACTTCCGCTATGCCCTGCCATCCTGTGGCTTCTTGTTTAAAGTACTTGTCCATTATCAGTTCTCGATTGCCCACTAACCTTTTGTACCTATAGGGGGCAGGAGTGTCAGTTTCGAGCGGAATTATTTGTACACTGGCAGGCGACGGTGGGTAAGGATCTTCTTCGTGTGAGGAGGAATCGTGGTAGTTAAACCTTACCCGATAATTATCTTCCCAAATGGCTGTTCTTTCATCGGCTTCTGTATAATCATGCCACATTCTACTATCGTCCACACCCGACAATAGTATCTGCCACTTTCCCTGGATTTTAAATACTATTCCTGCTTCAAACTCATCGTCAAAGTGGGTGCGAAGTCGTACATATTCTATGTAATCTGCTTGCATATAGAGTTTTCGAAAACTATTCACAAACGTTTCCTGAGACATACGTAAGTCCTGATTAAAGATTTTAGTATAGGGATTTTCTGTGGATGCTCCTGTTTGCAGCCAGTCTATATAATATGTGGCACCAAAAAACAAACCGCTGTGTCGGGAAAAGTTGACGTCGGTATCCAAACTGCTTAATATTCTACCCTTGGCATCGAGCAGGACATGGCGTCGCACTGGTTTTTTTCCAGGCGGAGCGTAAGGATCATGACGAGAAATCTGAGAGAATTCCAAGCTGCTTTTTACAAGATATTGATTCCGCTCTGGGAGAAAAAAGTAATTAGGCATGTAAACCCTGCCTCGCATAACAGGAGCCAACTCGTAAAACCCTTTTCGGGTGGGGTAAACATCTGTTCCACTACTAAAAATGGTATTCCGAAATAGAAATTTATATCGATCGGGATTTTTAGAAAAACTAAGAAAGGAAAAGCCCAAGGCCACCATACCACTCACTATAATAATTCCAACCATAATTTTATTCTTTTTCATCGAAGGTCTATTTTCCGCTAGTCAATTCTGACATAAATGCGGTCAGTCTTTCCAAATAATTCTAGCTTTGAAATAAAAAGCTTTTAGGCGATCGCAACGGATTTTGCTTTTTTTTAAAGATGAACCAATATATTGAGAGCTCCAAAGTTGCAGTCGTTCGGTAAACTAGGTTTTTTCTGCTCAAAATAATTAGACCTCAAGGCTACGTTGACTTACAGGTTAATTTTCTCGAGCTATGAAAAGTCAAGTACAAGAACAAAGATAACGCGACGACGTCCATTATAAATCACCAATAATCGGTAAAATGAAAGATCATTAATAGTAGTGATTTATTGGTAGATATCTTTTTAGATCTTTGGTTTAATAGGTATTAAGGAAAATATAACTACATAGCTGCACCTACTCAATATGATCACATTCATAATGCTCTTGCTACTAAACATTACTCCTTTACACCCCAAAAAATATGAAAATGAAAATATTTTAGCAATGGGAAATATATCCTGCTTTTCAGAAACAAATTTTGAAAGTGTTTATAAGTTTCTTGAGAACGAAATAAAACAGGGAGACAAGGGATTTTATGTGTTCGAAGGCAATAAACTTTATGTAAAAGAGGGAATGCAAATTGTTATCAAAGAAGATAGTTTTACGCTTGCCATAATTCATAAAAAACAGGGTGTTTACTCTTTGGCAAAAGTCCTAAGCGATAACCAGCACCTTGTTAAAAAGGCCCATGAGATATTTTGTAGCATCCTGGCCTTACAAGGGCAATGAAATACTTTTCCACGGTAAGGGATAAGAGCCGAAAAGAACTATCAGATATTTAAACTTAATAACTCCTCCTGCTACTGATGAACACCCTACAGCTTATTGCAGATATAACTTCCCGCGATACACACAAAGTTTGGAGCTCGTCTTGTGAAATAATTTCTCTAGGGCAGGATGAGAGAAGCATACAGCCATTGATTGAATATCTACCCCTGATCAAGAAAAAAGCCAAAAACCTGGCCATGGGTGGAACGTTTGCGCCGAACCAAAGATTTGTCGATTTCGCCATTAGGACCATCGAATTTCACCGCGATAGTATTGAATGCTCTTGTACTTTATATGCTAAAGGTTCTGGAGGGTCATATTTTCTCATAAAACCCAACAACGGAAAAAGTTTTGAAGTGATGAAAAGTAAGTGTTATTTTTTTAATGCCCTGAGAGAAAAGATTGCACAAATGACCAACAAATCTGTAGAAATGGAACCGGAATACCAGGATCGTTAATGGGAGATATCGAGGATCAAATAGAAAAGTAAAGAAGAGGATTTTACAGCTTTCAAGACATTCAACAGTTTATGTTAGACGGAGAGATAATCACAATTAAACAAAATGATTCAATCCCTAATCCAAAGGGAAGCAAGAGTTTATTCCCTGACAAAAAAGCCTGAAAAATTATTCAAAACAAAGCATATGAATAGGAAGCAATTACAGTTGAAAGAAAATTTCCAGCTATTAAAGGATTCGGTACCTGAGCTGCACAAAAAACA
>CAMPJM010000064.1 GCA_946886805.1 uncultured Flammeovirgaceae bacterium
ATATTGAATATTTGAAAAGATCAACTGCAAATATTGACGCGGGGAAAGCGATTTTCCCAGAATCGACCTGTCTTGATGAGTGAAATTAGTACAGTGGACAATAAAAAATGCTATTTTTAAATCCTAATAATTAACTCTCGGATTTAAGGTATTAGTAAAAAGATTATTTATGGGCCATCAGTGTGAAGATATGCACGCAGCGTGCTAATAAATCTCCTGGGTTACGGATACCAAAGGAAGTCAAGTGTCTTCCCTTACGACAATTACCATTCGACTGATGATGGGTGCATTTTTTTATCCGAAGGTGTTCAAAAATTTCTTTTTAAGGACTTGCGGGGCGCCTGCTATTTTGAAAAGATCGGCTTACCGGAACCGGATTTTTTAGGATATTTGTCGGTAGCTTTGAGGTGCTGGGTGGAGTATTAATCCTTTAGGGTTTATAACAAGGCTGGCGGCTATACCATTAATTAACATCTGTTGGTGGCTATTTACGACCATGGCTGAAGTCTTGCTAAATGATGGATTATGGCCAATGTACGGTAGTAGGACAGACCGGTCAAAGCTGTTGGGAAGTATCTCTCTGCTGCTAAAAGGAGGCGGTAAATGGTCTAGCGATAAAGCAATGCAAAAATAGAATCAAATTGAAAGGAGAGAAAATAGTCGTTAAAGAAAGCCTCAAGCGTGATTTAGGCTTACTGGATGCCGTTGGGATAGGGTTAGGCGCTGTTATCGGTGCTGGTATCTTTGTGGTTACAGGAGTAGCTGCCGGTGTTGCTGGCCCCGCATTTTTAATAGGGCTTGTTATTGCTGGATTTGCAGCTACCTGTAATGGATTAAGTTCAGCGCAATTGGCAGCTACTTATCCTCAATCGGGAGGAACGTATGAATACGGTTATCAGATATTGAACCCTTGGCTGGGCTTTAGTGCCGGCTGGATGTTTCTGGCCAGTAAGTTAGCGGCGGGAGGCGTGGTTGCCATTGGCTTTGGAAGCTATCTTTCAGCGCTGATACCTGGGTTGCATCCTCAAATAGCGGCTGTCTGTGCAGCTATTGCATTAACTGCTGCTAATTACTTTGGAATAAAAAAAGCAGGGAAGCTTAACTTAATCATCGTCAGTATTACCCTTTGCTCCTTAATTTACTTTATTGTTTCAGGGATTCCTTCTTTTACCACTTCCAACCTGCAACCTTTCGCCCCCGAAGGATGGCGAGGTATGACCCAGGCAGCTGCGCTCTTGTTTTTCGCCTTTACCGGTTATGCTCGTATCGCTACTCTCGGAGAAGAAGTGCACAACCCTAAAAAGACGATTCCAAGAGCTGTTATTCTTACCCTTGTCTTCTCCATTATTTTGTATGCAGGTGTCTCGCTTATTGCAGTAGGAGGTGTAGGCGCAGGAGCCTTAAGCAGTACCAGCTCGCCACTTGGTCAGGCAGCAAGTCAATTTAATTTTCCGGGAGTACTCCTTATAATAGGCGTTGGAGCTACAACGGCTATGTTGGGCGTTTTGCTAAGCCAGCTCTTAGGAATAAGCCGGATGATGTTTGCAATGGCCAGAAAACATGACTTGCCTGCATTTTTGGGAAAGATTCATCCTGAATACAAGGTTCCGCATCTCGGTATTTTCCTTAGTGGAGTCATTATCATACTGCTTAGTTTGTTTGGTGCGCTGCAGTTTATTGTTTCCGCTGCTTCCTTTACAATTCTATTATATTATATTATAGTATTACAAACCTTGCTGCCATTAATATGCCCAAAGAGCATAAGCTTTATCCCAACTGGATTCCAGTCGCAGGGTTAATTGCCTGTCTTGTAATGGCTGTTTCCATGGAAGCAAGAACTATTATTGCAGGATTATCTTTGTTGGTCTTTGGGCTTGTGGTACGCATGCTTATACACTCCTATCATCAAAAACTAACCCGATAAACTATCACGTGTTCATCTGTTTATTAAAAAATTATTTGCTTTTGCGCACCTTGAAGAGGTACAGTTGACAGGTTACATTTAGAAAAAAACTTATCAAACATAAGATATATCGATATTTGATCGTAACATTGCAATATAATTATTTTCATGGGCGTAACTAAAACAGAATTATTCACAGCAGAGCAAAACGATCTGGCACAGATTGCCAAAGCATTTGCGCACCCTGCTCGGATTGCTATCATTCAGCACTTGCTAAAAGCCAATGCCTGTATCAATGGAGATTTGGTTCAGGAGCTTGGACTTGCCCAAGCAACAATTAGTCAGCACCTTCGCGAGCTTAAACAAATTGGAATTATAAAAGGAACTATTGAGGGGGTATCAATCAGTTATTGTATCAACCCCAGCAAGTGGGAAGAGGTTAAAGGTTTGTTCAATCTG
Source organism: uncultured Flammeovirgaceae bacterium (assembly GCA_946886805.1). Next base: position 2,363 of record CAMPJM010000064.1, read on the forward strand.
CTTTTTAACGAATATGTAAACCCTCCAAAAGGCGATTGTTGTTAAAAAAATTTAAAAAAATCCATCGTAATATTGCAATTATATAATATTAGAAAGGCAATTATTACTAAAACTAACAAGAAAAAGGATGCTTTAACTGATTTAGAAAAAATGTATTTAAAATGAAAAACAAGCTTTTACCGGAAATTCAGAATTTTGTAAATAAACTTGAGCTGTCAAAAATACCGGCAGAACGTAAAGAACTACTGCAGAACCTAAGTAGGTACATCAAAAAAAAGATGAAAACGGGTGGAGATGTCAGACTCAATTTTATTTGCACCCATAACTCTCGGCGCAGTCAACTTTCGCAGGTTTGGGCTCAAACAGCGGCATTTTACTATGGGATCAATGAGGTCAAAGCTTTTTCAGGAGGAACAGAAACTACCGCTTTCCATCCCAATGCTATTCGCACTCTTGAAGCTATAGGATTTAGTATTGCGAAAAAAGAAAAAGAATCAAATCCCGTATACTTCATTCTTTGTTCGCCGGATGCCGATCCTTTACCCTGTTTTTCAAAATTGTACAACGACCCCATTAATTGTTTAGCTCCTTTTGCTGCTGTTATGACTTGCTCAAACGCCGAAACGAACTGTCCCTATATCCCTGAGGCAGAGGCACGATTTTCTGTGAAGTATGAAGATCCAAAGGTAGCAGATGGCACACCACAAGAAGAACAAACCTACGCAGAACGTAACAGGCAGATTGCCACAGAAATGTTTTATTTATTCTCTTTAATCCACAAAGAAAATGGCTTCAACTAAGAAACTGAGTTTTCTTGACCAATATCTCACGCTATGGATTTTTCTCGCCATGGGCATAGGGGTAGCTATCGGTTACATATTCCCGTCTACCTCAAATTTCATTAATTCTTTTAGCAATGGATCTACCAATATACCCATTGCAATTGGTTTAATATTAATGATGTACCCGCCGTTGGCTAAGGTGAACTACCGTTTATTGCCCAAGGTGTTCCGAAATGTGAAGATACTTTCCATCTCCCTGGTCCTGAATTGGATCATTGGTCCTGTGCTTATGTTTGCATTGGCTTTGATATTTCTCCAGGATTATCCGGAATATATGGTTGGATTAATTCTTATTGGCCTAGCTAGGTGCATAGCAATGGTTTTGGTTTGGAATGATCTTGCAGAAGGCAGTAGCGAATATGGAGCCGGGTTAGTAGCCCTTAACAGCATTTTTCAGGTTTTCGCCTATAGCTTCTATGCATGGCTTTTTATAACGATTTTACCTCCTTTTTTTGGCTTTCATGGGGCTATTGTGGACATTTCTATTGCCACCATCGCCGAAAGTGTGGCCGTTTATCTTGGTATTCCGTTCTTGATGGGGATTTTAAGCAGATTAATTTTAGTAAAGCGGAACGGAGAAGAATGGTATTCCAAAAAATTCATTCCTACTATTTCCCCCATTACCTTAATTGCATTGCTTTTTACCATTGTAGTCATGTTTTCTCTCAAGGGCGAAATGATTGTAGAAATCCCAATGGATGTGGTAATTATTGCCATTCCTCTGTTGATTTATTTCGCTATAATGTTCCTGATCGGTTTCTTTATCACCAAAGCAACCGGTGCAGAATATGATAAAAACGCAGCTGTTGCCTTTACAGCCGCAGGCAACAATTTTGAACTGGCAATAGCAGTGGCCATTGCGGTTTTTGGTCTCAATTCCGGTCAGGCTTTTGCCGGAGTGATTGGGCCTTTAGTAGAAGTTCCTGCGCTGATTTTGTTAGTTCGCGTCTCTTTTTGGTTAAGGAAGAAATATTATCCGAAAAAATCCGTCATTCAAAATGGCTGAAATATTTAGTCTCATAGTAATTTGGAGTGGTCAAATTGGCCTTTCCTGTGGATATTAGCTTCGAAGAACTTGATTACTTAATCCTTGATTATCAGGAACAATGCGGTGCTACACGGCTTTATCGAACACAAAACAGCGGAACTATGATGATAAACAACAACTAAAAATAGAGCTTGTTGATGGGAAACGGGGTTTGATTTACACCTAAAGTAGAACGCTTAGGAGGTGCCGGAGCTACTTTTAAAATAATTTCGAATTGAATTCTTGAACCCGGAAATTGCTTTCAAATCTAAAAATGCGTTGGGAAAAAACTCATCCCAACGCATCCAATAAATCGGTACTAATGAATTTCTTCAGAGCTTCCTCAGTTGTTGGCACTGATACCTTCTTCCTTTGATTGAGAAAATGTACGAAGTTAATCACCCATTGGTATCCACTACTTTTTCTGCTGTGAGAGAAAGGTGATAAGAGAAGCGAACTCCTCATATGACAGTGAGTTGGCCAAACCAGCGGGCATCATCGAGGTTTCTAGCTCCTTGCGACTAAGAACATCGGCTTTGTCGACATTAAAAACCTGCCCGGCAATGTTTCGCATCACAATTTTATCGGCCGACTCCTGAGAGATAAAACCCATTAGATTTTTACCGTCTTTGGTGGCAAGAAGTACGGACGCAAAGCCTTGCGAAATGGAGGCATTGGGCTTAAGAATAGACTCAGCAATTTGTTCCCGGTTCATAATTGAGCCAACCTGTCCCATAAAAGGCCCTTTCATTGTCTCGTCGTTATCTATGCTATGGCAGGCAATGCAACCTTGCTGCGAAAAAAGAGCTTTACCTTTAATAGGGTCGCCTTTTATTTCCGCCATTGCCAGCATTACATCTTCAATGGAGGCTTTCCCAATCTGGCCCTTTTGGTTCTTGATTTTCTCAAGGTCAACAGTCACTTCCTCTTCCGCCACAACAAGGTTTTCCTCGCCTCCAAACTCAGTAATCCCCATCCGGTGTCTGCCGTTTAAATCAGCAAATAATTGCTTTTCTGAGGCTCCAGCCTTATTCCATTCCTCCTTTAGAAACTTTTCTATTTTTGGTGACGACTCCCAAACAATAGCTTTGTAGTACGGACCGTGGGTGTCAGGCCGGGTACTCCACCACCATGAGCCATCATAAGGGGCTTCTTTTTTGTAGAGGCGTGATAAGGTAGAGAGTATTTCTTCCTTCAGTCCCTCGTCTTCTGACTGCTGGTAGGCAGCAATCAATCCGTCCACGGCGTCTGGGTGGTGCATGTAACGCAGCGCCCATAAGGCCAGTTTTGAGTTTTCCGTTCCGATTGCGGCAATTGCAGCATCAACGGCATCCAGCTTCACCAAAGCTTGAACCGCCACATGGGCTGGAATGACGGCGGAATTAGGAGTAGCATGCGGCCCTTCGGTACCTTTGGCCGGAGCAGCCAACGATGCAGGGACTTTGGTTTGCAACAGCGCCTGTGCCGCTTCTTTATTGCCGAGGCGTCCCAAGCCCACAATAGCAGCCACTTGCACCCGCTCTGAAGGATCTTTTAAGGCCTCGATGAAAGGTTCTACTGGCACTGCTTCGATGCTTGTTTTACGATCGGCAAGAGCACGCAACGCAAATTCTTTCACCGCAGGTTCAGAAGCGAGTTTTACCAGATTTTCAATGCTCTTCCCGCCGGCGGCTTGGGCGTAGGTAAAGATGCCCGCTACTCGTACATCAAGCGGTAAGTCTTTATTGGTGGCAATCTCCCAGCTTTCTTGAGCCGCTGTTTCCGCCGAACGAGCTAGAAGCTCCTGCTGCGCATGCAAACGAGCTACAGCACTGTTTGACTTGAGCAACTCTACCAGTTCATCAACAGAGGCCTTCTGCAGGTTGAGAAAAGGCTTGTATTCCCAGTTGTTTGGTACAGCCCGAACAACGAAACCTTTAGCAGGACTGCCGGAATAACCAGCGCCGTCCCATGCAGAAAGGTACATTCGACCAGAACCGTCCACATCCAAATCGGTAATCTGGGCTAATTTTATAAACTCTTCTTCTTTTTGTGTAAAGCTTGCCCCATCCAGTATGACCCTATGGAGATAAAGTTGGCTTCTGCCCCAATCGGCCATCATGGGAACCATGTTATATTTTTCGGGCCAGCTCGGCTCGTCCATAAACAAGGCACCTGTACCAGAACCTCCCCCTACATCTACCAGTGCTGGTATGATTTCATCAGTAAAATGCTTAAACAGCACTGGGTATCCGTACTCGCCCGACTGTACCTGATGGCTAAAGCGAATATTCCAGCCACCGCCATCGTTTGTGTTGCCTCGCGTGAATATATTCATATAGGGATCAATCGCCACATCATAAATATTCCGCATACCATGCGAATAAACCTCCATTTCGGTGCCATCTGGTCGTACCCGAACTATACCACCGCCAAGCATCGTGAGCTTATTCCCATCCCGATCCACTGCGCCATGAAAACCAAAATCACCAACGGCTATGTAAATCCAGCCATCGATGCCCATACGAATGCCATTTGTAGCGTGGTCTGTCCCCCGGCTCTGCAAAAATTTAGGTGAACTGATGTTTTGGATAAGCGGCTTGGAAGGGCCATCCGCAACCCCATCCTGGTCGTTGTCTTCGAAAACAACCAGGTCCATACCAGAAGCTTTTCCTGTTTCTTCAGAGAAGGTGGTGTGCAAAACGAAAACCTGATTACCCAAAGAAAAGATGCCGCGCGGATTATCAACTTTGGCAAAGACGGTATGTTTGTCCACCTCGCCGTCATTATTATCATCCACAAGCTTCACAATAGACCCTTTATTGGGATCTTTGCCCAAGGAGCCCATCATATCTACCCCTACAAAAACTTCTCCTGTCGGTGCAACGGCAAGACAGGCCGGGCTTGGGGTAAGATCTGGCCCCGCAAATTGCGTGATCTTCAATTCACTGGAATCATATGCGTCGTAATTCCCTTTAGCAGGCGAATCAGTATACAAACTTTCGATGGTTTCGATTTCACTACCTTCCTGTGATTTCTCTTTCCCCTGATTTTCGCAACCACAGCCAAAGAGGACAAAAACAACAAAAAGATTCAAAGAGTATTTCAACATATTTACAGTTTTTAAGGATGCGTTATAAAAAGTCAAATTAAGTTATTTATTTTCTAATCGTCAATTCCAGTTGCGAATATCGAGGAAAATCGCTTTTAAAATAAATTAGGCATTCCCTAACTTTCCAAAAGTTTTTGCTTTCCAAAATATCCATATTATTGATCTTTTTGTGCTTTTAATTAGAGGAACTTTTGGAAAGTTCAAGAAGCAACGCTAAAAGCGATTTCCCAGTTGCGAATATCGAGCAATTTAAATTTTATCGCATTTTCGTGGAGATGGATGGGTTTCCGGATTTAACCCGATATCAATGGTCATGTAACAATTAATAAGATGGGGGCAAACAGTCGTTCCGCTTCATCCTTACAAGGCTATTAAAATTCACTTTTCGATCAACTGTTTAAACTAAAAATATTGTGCATTAGCTGCCATTTTTCTCCCGGAAGCGAACCCTGCAAAGCTTGTTGAAACCTGGACATCAGATTTTCCCATTCCTGTACTTTAGGATTGTTTGCATCAAGCGCTGCCTTTTTTTCAAAGGAAAATTTTTCATCCACTTCCATAATCATAAACAGCCGGGATTCCCATCTATAGATTTCCATATCCATAATCCCCGCGGTGAGTATACTTTCCTTGATTTCAGGCCATACATCCTGGTGGTATTTTTCATATTCCCGTATCAGCGCCTGATCATTCTTTAGATCCAAGGTAAGGACATAGCGTTTTTTCATTGATCGATTTATATTTTCTAACTGTAGCTTAGCCTAAAACAGCTTTTTTCAAAATTAAAAAGACAAGACCCAAACAAAAGACTGTTTATGGTGAGCGAAAATTTCAACTACACTTTTTCAACAATGGGAGCAGCATGCATTTCTATATTATCAGAAAGTATTTTCTTTTTACGATAGATGATAATCCCAAAAATCGTTACAACCAGGAAGCAGATGAGCGGAACGGCAAAAGAGATTTTAACATTGCCCGTGAGATCTGAAATTTGCCCCTGCACAGAAGTGAGGACAGCCCCTCCAAGAATAGCCATGATAAGGCCCGAGCCTCCAATTTTTGTATCTTTTCCCAAACCGTCAACTGCCAGGCCGTAAATGGTGGGGAACATAAGAGACATGCATCCCGAAATTCCTATCAGGGCATACACCCCAATGATCCCTCCTGAAAATATAACCACATTGGTACAAACTATTGCTAAAGCTGCCAGACAGATGAGTAGTATTTCCGGTGAAATAAGCTTCATAAGAGCCGTGCAAATGAATCGGGAAACGGCAAACAACACCAGCGCTGCCATATAATAATTGGCCGCTTCACTTTCATTTACATTCAACTCTTCCATCACATAACGGATGGAATAGGACCATACTCCTATTTGAGCCCCCACATAGAAAAACTGCGCTACGACGCCCCATACATATTTGGAGTTTTTTGACAAGCGCTTAAAGGCAGGTCCAATATTAAGCGGTTCATTAGTATCACTATATCTGGGCATTTTTACTGCAGCTATAAGCACCCAAAGTGCCAATAGAAAAACAGCCACGCCGACATAGGGAACCATTACGGCAGAAAATTCCTGGGTTTGTATAGAACTTAATTCTTCGGGATTCATAGCCGCCCGGGCTTCTGCACTTGCTTCATTTAATTGCGAGAGTATAAAAACCTTGCTAAGAAAAACTCCTAGAATTGATCCAACGGGATTAAAAGATTGCGCTAAATTTAAACGTCGGGTGCCTGTTTCTTCAGGTCCCATAGCAATTATATAGGGATTGGCAGAAGTTTCCAGAATAGATAATCCACCCGCCAAAATAAAAAGGGCGATGAGGAAAAATGGATAGCTCATGCTAGTGCTTGCAGGGTAAAAGAGCAAAGCTCCGACTATGAATAAGCCCAGACCGGAAAGAACTCCCGTTTTATAGGAAAATTTCTTAATAAGCATTGCTGCGGGCAGTGCCAGACAAAAATAGGAACCATAAAATGCAATTTGGATCCACGAGGTCTGGAAATCTGTCATGCTCAGAATCCGCTTAAAGGCGGCAAGCAGCGTATCGGTCATGTTGTTCGCCAGTCCCCACATAAGGAAAAGACTTGTGATCAGGATAAAAGGAAGAAGAGGTGTTTTAATTTTAGTATCCATTTATATAAAATCTTTATTTTAGATTTATTGGGTTCAAAAATATATTTTTTTTAAAAAGCGCTTTAGAAAACCTTCTTTTTCTACCTCAACCTAAGTCCTTCTCCAAATGGAGAAGGTTAAATGGAGTTTTTATAAGTGCCATAACCCGGGTTTAATATTAATTCCACGACCGAAAACGATTGAAGTACTGGAACACTACCTATATGTATACGTTGTTCGACTCCTTAGCCCTCAATGCCGGTATTTTCTACTGTTCGGGTCTTTTAATTTTGACCAACACAGCCACTCTAGTCTTAGAAGTATGTCCATCATCTTTTTAAGCTGATGGAGTCGCCTCAAATCAGTTTATCAGTGGATCAGACTCTAATGCAATTTCCTTCCAAACCTTCCCCTCAGGAAATGTATAATCATTTAATGATTGGTTTTTCATTTCAATACTGTAACCAGGCAACTGAGGAACGGTATAATTCCCATTTTGTATTTTCACAGGATCGATGAAATGTTCATGAAGGTGATCTACATACTCTATGATGCGATCTTCAAGGCTCCCACTGATTGCGATAAAATCTATCATAGACAAATGCTGGACGTATTCACACAAGCCCACTCCACCTGCGTGGGGACAAACTGGAATATTAAATTTCGCAGCCATCAGCAATATACTCAGCACCTCATTTACACCCCCTACCCTGCAACTATCTATTTGACAAATATCTATAGCACCACTCTGAAGGAACTGCTTAAACATGACCCGGTTCTGGCAATGTTCTCCTGTAGCAACTTTGATAGGCGTTATCGCCCTTGCGATAGTTGCGTGTCCTAAAACATCATCCGGACTTGTAGGCTCTTCAATCCACCAGGGATCAAAACGAGCCAGCTTTGCCATGTTTTTTATGGCTTCATTTACGCCCCATTTCTGATTGGCATCCATCATCAATTTAATGTCCTCCCCTATTTCTTCCCTGATGATCTCGGCACGTCGTATATCCTGATTAATATCATTTCCCACCTTCATTTTTAAATGCGTCCAACCTTCTGCTTTTGCCTCCCTGCACAATCTTCTCATTTTTTCTTCGGAATACCCTAGCCACCCGGCAGACGTAGTGTATGCAGGATAGCCATTTTTTACCAAATAATCAATCCTTTCTTGTTTGGTATCTTCCAATTTAGATAATAGCGCAATAGCTTCGTCCCTGGTAATTACATCTTCAATATAAGTAAAATCAACACATGCGACCAGCTCCTCGGGCGACATATCAGCTAAAAGCTTCCATAAAGGTTGACCTTCCACTTTGGCGTATAAATCCCAGACGGCATTCACCAATGCACCTGTCGCCAAATGGATAACGCCCTTATCCGGCCCCAACCACCGCAATTGACTGTCGCCGGTAATCATACGCCAGAAACCTGCCATATCGGAAGTGATCTCGTTCAGAGATTTTCCTATCAATAAATAAGAAAGTGATTTTATAGCGGCAACACATAATTCATTACCTCTACCTATGGTAAACGTTAGGCCATGTCCTTCATATTTAGAATCATCCGTCTTGATTATTACATAAGCGGCTGAATAGTCCGGATCTTTATTCATTGCATCTGATCCGTCCAAAGATTTACCTGTCGGAAATCTTACATCTTTTATTTCTACAGAAGTTATTTTCAAAGTCATTAAAATAATTTATAAAATAATTGACCAAATTCGTTGTATGAAATCAAATTAAAGAATGAAAAATCATTAAAAATCAGGATTTTGTTTACCCTCATCCCCCGAAATGCTTCGGGGCGGGCTCCGAAATTCTTCGGGACCTCTAGTAAAGAGAGGCTTTCCATGTTTAATTTTCAATGATTTTATTAATGTTACTTAATGCACACAACGGATTTAAACAAATGTAAAGCTATTACTACAATGGCAGGTCCTCAACCTAAATTTTGGCTATTTATTATACTTTTTTTGCATTTCCTCTCCGCTCCGTCTGAATTGCCCACGATTAATACCATTGCTGCACCTTTAAAATAGTTATATATTTAGAGTTCAGTTTCAACATGAGATGATTATTGACTTATGAAGCCACAACTTTTAAACAAGCATTTCGACGAAACCAGTTCTTTTAAATTGGAAAGCCAATCGTATAACAACTTTTTAAAAATTTGGCATTATCATCCAGAGTTGGAATTGGTCATCATATTAGAAAGTACCGGAACCCGATTTGTAGGCGATAATATAGATAAGTTCGAGAGTGGCGAGATCATATTAATTGGCAAAAACCTGCCGCACTTGTGGTTAAATGACAAAATTTTTTTTGAGGGCAACCCCGACCTTATGGCTAAAGCTCATGTGATCCATTTCCATGAAGACTTTGCCGGAGACCTCTTTAAAATCCCTGAAATGACCGGTATCAATGAATTATTAAAAAAGGCCCAACACGGCATAAAATTTCATAAAGACTCATCAAAGTTTATTATTGAAAAGGTGAATAAAATGTTTGAAGTGAGAGGCTACGATAGATTTATGTTATTTATAAACGTATTGAGGGATCTTTCGGAGTTTGAAAATTACCAGTTGCTTTCCAGTTCAAGTTACGTCAATTCTTTTCAGGAAATACATAACAGTAAAATGGCTCGCATTCACGGATACATAATGAATAACTTCAAAGAGAATATTTCTTTGGAAAAAGTAGCCAGTCTAGCGAATATGAACGCATCATCCTTTAGCAGATATTTTAAGCACTATCAAAAGAAAACTTTTATACAATATCTAAATGAGGTGCGTATTGGCTACGCTTGTAAACTATTAATAGAAAATAATTATAGCGTGGCGGGTGTTTGCTTTGAAGCTGGTTTTAATAATGTGTCTAATTTCAACAGGCAGTTTAAATCTCTTAAAAAAGTATCCCCTACGGAATATGTGAAACTTCATTCCAAACATTTAACCTTTTAGCTAAAGGCCGTGTGTAACAAACATCAGCGAAAAAGCTTATAGCTGTAATACTTTGCATCGTAA
>CAMPJM010000065.1 GCA_946886805.1 uncultured Flammeovirgaceae bacterium
GTAAAGAAATAATTTATGAATTTATACTTGTTTTTTAGTTCTTTTTCGGCGTTGCATCCCGAAAGCTTTCGGGATAAATAGCTACGGCTACTCGCAGATTTTAAGCCTTGATAAAGGACAAAAAAACTGCCTTTATTCTTCACAACTTATTTCGCAACAAGCCTTGATCGATAAGATCAGTTTTTGAATAAATATTTCGGCTTCACCCTTACTTAAATTTAAAGGAGGAAGCAGACGTAATATATTAGGATCTGAGGCAGACCCGGTGAAAACTTTTTGGACATGAACAAGATCGTCCCTTAATGCTTTTACTGCAAAAGGAAATTTCAGGCCTAACATTAAGCCCCTGCCTCTTATCTCAGTTATTTCTTCTATTTCCTTCAAACTTTCTATTAAATAATCGCCCACCTGTTTTGCGTTCTCAACAAGCGATTCAGATTCCATTACTTCCAATACAGCTAAACCGGCTGCACATGCAAGATGATTTCCTCCAAACGTAGTTCCTAGCAGGCCATATTTGGCTTCAAATTTTGGGTGGATCAAAACGCCGCCAATGGGAAATCCGTTTCCCATACCTTTTGCCATGGTTATCAGATCAGGTGTTACTCCGGCATACTGATGTGCGAAAAATTTCCCGGTTCTACCATAGCCTGACTGGATTTCATCTGCTATGAAAATAACGTCATGTTTGTTGCAAAGCTCTTGAATAGATTGAAGAAACCCATCAGAAGGAGCGATGATGCCGCTCACGCCCTGAATACCTTCAATAATTACCGCGCATACGTCCCCTTTTTGCAATTCTTTTTCCAATGCCTCTGCATCTTCAAAGGGAAGAAACTGCACGTGATCTGCCTTGTTGATGGGGGCGCTGATATTGGGATTGTCTGTAACAGCTAGTGCACCAGCTGTTCTGCCATGAAATGCTTTTTCGAAGGCAATTACTTTTGTTTTTGCGGTATGAAAAGAGGCCAGCTTCAACGCATTTTCCGTGGCTTCTGCTCCTGAATTACAAAGGAAAAGGTTATAGTCGTCATATCCTGAAGCCTTTCCAAGTTTGGTAGCAAATTCTTGCTGCAGGCTAATTATCACGGAGTTGGAATAGAAGCCTAGTTTTTGAAGTTGGTCTGTGATTTTTTTAACATAATGCGGATGACTATGACCAATACTGATTACAGCATGTCCACCATATAAATCGAGGTATTTGTTGTTTTCCTGGTCGGTTACATAACATCCCTCTGCTTTTACTGGCTCAATATTAATTAAAGGATATACATCAAAAAGTTTCATTGTTTGTCTGAATTTAATGGTATTAATAGTCTATAAACCACCTGTCTACTGTCTAACCTCAGCAAAGACTTCCGAAGTTTTTATCGATACAGCAACTGTTTATTCTTGCCCCTAATTCTCGTTTGTGTATTTTCGTAGAGACAAGGCATGCCTTGTCTCTACTGCCAATTGCTTATTGCTTTTTTTATCTACTGCCTACTGTCTAACACCTAACTTCTACCGTCTCTCATCAGGTGATTTTGTCAATTTTTTTGTAAGAAGCCACTATTCCTTTTATCAAGGCGGAACTTAGCCCATGGTGTTCCATTTCATTTAAACCTGCAATGGTACAACCCTGAGGGGTGGTTACTTTGTCTATGGCCTCTTCAGGGTGTTGATTGGTCTCGAGCAATAAAGATGCTGCCCCTAAAGCAGTCTGTGAGGCGATCAATTGCGCTTCTTCCGCATGAAAGCCCACCTCTGTTCCTCCCTGTGAGGCCGCCCTTATAAATCTTAAGAAGAAGGCGATTCCACAAGCACCCAACACGGTAGCTGCCTGCATTAATTTTTCATCAATGATCATTGCTCTTCCCATTGCTTCAAAGATTGTTTTAACCTCTTCAATTGCATCCGGAGAGGCATTGGCTGACGCTATACAGGTCATCGACTGGCCAATAGCAATGGCAGTATTTGGCATAGCCCTGATCACCTTCACCTGCATTCCTAAAACAGTGGCAATATCAGCAATAGTGATACCTGTTATTACAGATATTACAGTATGTTTTTTATGGTCAATAGCCGATTTGATATCCCCCAACAAAGTGTCTAATTGCTTGGGCTGGACGGCTAAAATTATAAGATCAGCTTTTTCAACTGCTTCTTTATTATTGCTTTGAACTTTTACGCCGATTTCCTTTAAAGTATCTAAGGCTTTTGTATTCCTACGGGTTACCGTAACATCATATTGCCTGGAAAGATCAGACTTCGTCAAGCCTTTTGCAATTGCCACACCAAGATTACCTCCTCCTAAAATCGCAATATTTTTCTTCGACATTGTCTTTTTCGTTTATTGTTCTCTCTTTATAATGTAGTCTATTTGAATCTTGTTTTGTGGGAGGTAGTTGGTTGCAACGTCCCATATTATTTCATAGTCGACCCCAAAATATTCATGAGATATTTTATTTCTTAAATAATACATTTCTAGCCAAGGCATTTCTGGGTATTTATCCTTAACTTCTATCGGTAAATTCTTAGATGCCTCTCCGATAATTTCAAAATTCCTAATAACAGCATCAACCGTTTTATAATCCTCTTTAAACATAACATAATCATAGCCTTCCATGTATTCGGCAATTCTTGTCATTGCTAACTGAATGTCCAGCAGGAATAATTTATATGTTCTGTCTTCCTTTTTCAAATTAAACGTAATTTACCTGTTTTAATATGGTATCTTTTAGTTGGTCTTTTAGAGCATTTTTAGTAACCAAATCAATTTTTCGTTCAAATATTTTTTCAAGAAAAATTTCTAAAGAGAAGAACTTCCAACCTATAGGCCTTTCTAATTCTACTAAAATATCTATATCGCTATCTATTGAATAAGAGTTGTCAATGAAAGACCCAAATAAACCAATTTCCTTTACTGCAAATTCTTTCGCTAATAATGGTTTTAGCTCTTTTAGTTTATTCAGAATTTCTAACTTTGTTATCATAATCTAAAGATAATTAAAACAGTGCTTTTATGTTTTATAGTCTTTTAACATTGACCTTACTACTCTTAAAGTATGTTATTTTGCAGAGGATCAAAAGGCCACTGCCTTTAGCTTTAAGCCCGCATTTTCTTCCAGTCCAAACATGAGGTTCATGTTTTGCACAGCCTGTCCTGAGGCACCTTTTAATAAATTATCCACTACACTTGTTACTAGTACCTTGTTTTGATGCTTTTCTACCTGCAGCAGGCATTTATTGGTGTTCACTACTTCTTTTAAACTTATTGTATGGCCTGAAACAAGTGTAAAAGGATGACTATTATAAAAATCGTTATACAAATTTTGAATCTCACTTAAAGAAGCAGTTGTATTAGTATAAGCACTTGTAAAAATTCCCCTGGTAAAATTGCCCCTCATGGGAATGAGGTTTAATTCAGGAATGGAATTACCACCGCCACTTTGTGCCAGACTTTGTTTTATTTCAGCTAAATGTTGATGTTCAAAAGCTTTATAAATAGAAAGATTATTGTTTCTCCAGCTAAAGTGTCCTGTGTCTGTCGGGTTTTGTCCGGCACCTGTTGAGCCGGTGATCGCATTGATATGTACTTCTTGGCTTAATAATCCGTTTGCTGCCAAAGGAAGCAAAGCGAGCTGGATTCCTGTTGCAAAACAACCTGGATTAGCGATTTTTTTAGCAGTCTTAATTGCTTCTTTATCTAATTCAGGTAATCCATAGATAAATCCATGATCTCCCTTAATTCTGAAATCATGACTTAAATCGATAATTTTAGTGTGATCAGAAAATTGGTTTTCTGCCAAAAAAGTTTTTGAATTACCATGGCCTAAACACAAAAAAATGACATCAGCGCTATCATCAGGTGTTTTGATAAACCTTAGTTCAGTTTCTCCCAAGAGGTCCTTATGAACGGCATGTAAAGGCTGGCTCGCATGACTATTGCTCATTACAAAGGAAATTTCGGCAGACGGGTGCGTTAGTAAAATTCTAATTAACTCACCTGCTGTATAACCAGCTCCTCCTATAATTCCCGCTTTAATCATTATTAAAATAGTTTAAGGTTCAAAGTTCAATGTTATTGGTTCAGGGTTCAAAGTTCAAAGTTGGGGTCCTCTAAACTTCAACATCTAATATCTCAAGTCTAGTATCCTTGCTAATTGCCAACCGCCAGTTGCTAATCGCTAAATGCTAATTGCGAATAGCTTTAATTTATAATTTATAATTTATAATTCCCCGTTTCCCCCATTTACCGCCCGATGGATTTTTAACGGATTGGCCAATATTTTAGTGAAACCACGAACATCCGCTCCCGTCCAGCCTTTATTCATTTCACCGTAGCTGCCAAATTTTGAAGACATCAGGTCGTGTTCTGATTCTATGCCTTGAAGTTCGAAACGGTAAGGCAGTAGTTTTACGGTTACCTTTCCAGATACAGTTGTTTGGGTGTCTTCAAGAAATTTCTCAATATTTCTCATTACAGGGTCAAGGAACTGACCTTCATGCACAAACATGCCGTACCAATTGGCCAATTGCTCTTTCCAATAAAGTTGCCATTTAGTAAGCGTATGCTTTTCCAGAAGGTGATGCGCCTTTAAAATGACCAATGCCTCGGCGGCTTCAAAGCCAACCCTTCCTTTTATACCTATAATTGTATCCCCTACATGCACATCCCTGCCTATAGCAAAGGCTGAAGCTATTTCTTTTAAATCCTGAATAGCCTTATAAGGTTCTTCGTAACGTTTGTCATCCAATCCTACCACTTCCCCTTTTTCAAAAGTCAGGGTTATGAATTGTTCAGCCTCTTTTTTTAATTGGCTTGGGTAAGCTTCATTAGGAAGTGTATTTTTAGAACCCAAAGTTTCCTGACCTCCAACACTAGTTCCCCATAAGCCCTTGTTAATCGAGTACTGAGCTTTTTTCCATTCCAGGTCAAGTCCTGCTTTTCTCAGATATTCTATTTCGGTCTCCCGTGATAGTTGTTGGTCACGGATAGGGGTAAGGATCTCAATTTCCGGGCAGAGGATGTTAAAGACAAGATCAAATCGAACCTGGTCATTCCCTGCTCCGGTACTGCCATGGGCGATATATTTGGCGTTAATCTTTTTTGCATATTTTGCAATGGAGATGGCCTGGAATATTCTTTCGGCACTGACAGAAAGTGGATAGGTATTGTTTCGCAGGGTGTTTCCGTAAATGAGGAATTTTACGCATTGATCATAAAAGTTTTCTACTTCGTCAATCGCGGAATGTTCGGTTACTCCCAGTGAATAGGCTCTTTCTTCAATAGCTTTTAATTCATCGTCAGAAAAACCGCCCGTGTTGATCACAACAGAATGTACTTCTAGCCCTTTGTCTACTGATAAATAACTGGCGCAATAAGAGGTGTCAAGCCCACCGCTAAAGGCTAATACAACTTTGTCTTTCATAATTTTGCTGTTGGCAAACTAGCTTTTTGTTATTAATTTTTTGTTATGAACTTTAATTCATTCCGAACTTATTTCGGCGTTGAATTAGGGTTCAAAGCTATAATTTTATTTAAAATTTCCCTAAAAAGCATATAAATCCTAGCCTTATTGTATTTGAATCTAAACCTTTTGGGATTTAATCATAACAAATAAAGCACTCTTTAAATAAACTATAAACCGTTTTTTAAGCGAAATTTCTGAATGTTTTAACGCCTATAGTGTTACAGCAAGTAATTTACTGCCTTTAATCTCTTTTGCTTTTTCTGCCGCCGCTTTTGCTTTAGCTTTTGCCAAAGGATCATAAAGCATCCCTGTGCAAAGGCAATATTTCCGCTCTGTTCTGGTAAGGATATCGTAATTTCGACAGCTTTGACAACCCTTCCAAAATTCCTCATCGGTAGTAAGTTCAGAAAAGGTTACAGGTTTATAGCCGAGTTCCGAATTGATTTTCATTACAGGAAGACTTGTAGTAATTCCAAATATTTTCGCATCGGGATACTTCTTTCTTGAAAGTTTGAAAATGGCTTTTTTGATTTTTTTAGCCAAACCAAGGCTTCGGTAGTCAGGGTGAACTATCAGGCCTGAATTGGCGACGTATTGATGTCCGCCCCAGCTTTCAATATAACAAAAGCCAACAGCTTTATCACCATCAACCACTATTACAGCTTTGCCCTCTTCCATTTTACGGATAAGATATTCAGGAGTACGTTTAGCGATGCCTGTGCCGCGAACTTTGGCAGCCTCCTCCATTAATGTGCAAATTTCTTGAGCGTATATATAATGTTTTTTAGAAGCAAGTTGAACAGTTAATTCCATGGATAAAATAAGAATTTAAAATGTTAAGAATTCCTAAAGAAAAACCTTAGATGAAATTTATTGAAAATGGAAATACGGATGGAATTTACAGAGCACGTAGCTCCGCAGAATAGATTAGCCCCTTACGGGCCTAAATGCCCTATAGGCTACAGACATAACAGCACTTGTAGTAACCGGAGCGGTTGCTAAAGAAGTGATGGTTAATATGTCTGTGTTTGTAATCATGGAAGTACAAATGTATAATAATTAAATCTTATAAAGCAATAAATAATCAAAATGTTTAATTTATTTTTTTGGAATTGCCCAAATTTTATTTCTAAACTAATATTTAAAGACCTTATTATTATTTATAACTCCTAAATAGAAAATGCAGATAAATAGTTCAGGCTTTGTTCGAATATTTTGGAGCTATATCGAAAATAAATTGGTTTTTTTTCCGATCCAATTTTATGCGGAAAATAGCTAAAATGAAGAAGGTCAGTTGCGTCGAAAACGGTCATTTCCTTTATTTCCCGACGATTGAAATCAAAGGAAGCTGACATTAAAATTTTGGTTTTTCAAAGGTGAAATTTTTAGAGTTTAGCGTGCAGGCACTTTTAAAGTAAATTTGGTTTTTATGTGTTCCGAGCTCGTTCTTTTGTTTTTTATAAATTATCTGTTGGAATATTCTTCTTGCGGAAGCTAAGGAAATCAATAATGTGGTAAAGCATCTGATCGATATTTAGAAACTATTACTAATGATGCAGATTTATTACCTCTGGGGTTACCTTGTTTTTTTTGGTATAAATGGTAATAACTTTTTTCTAAAAATTTGAAAGCTAGCTTGTTGTCTTAAACGCTTCAATATTAATGTACCTAGGTACTTGCTGCGCTAGGCATATTTACCCCACAAACGCCGAATATCCCTATAAATAAGTGTCAGGTAAGCCTTTCAGCTCTTTAAAAATTTTTCTTTTTTACAAATGGTATAATTTTGTTTATTAATTAAACAAAAAAAATATGTTGAAACATCTATTTGCAATTATACTTGCCACAGCTATGGTACCAGTGTATGCACAATCTCAAGATGTCAATGTCGATTTATATGAATTGTCATTAGAAGAGTTGATGAATGTCACTATTGTTTCTGCCTCCAGATCGGAGGAAAAAGCTTTTGAAGCACCTTTATCCTCATATGCGATCACAGGAAACGAAATATTTAATTCTGGATCTACATCCATTCCTGATGCGCTTCGGCTCTGTCCGGGATTATTTGTCAAGGAAATGGCAAATGGAGTATATGACGTTTCTATTAGGGGATTCGATAATTTACCATCACATCAATATGTGAACACTAACAAGCTTATTTTAGTAATGATTAATAACAGGCCTGTTTTTGATTATTTGAACGGCGGTACTTTTTGGCAAAACCTCCCTGTCGATATTATTGACGTAGAAAGGATTGAAATAGTCCTTAGTCCGTCAGCGCCACTGTACGGACCTAATGCTGTAACCGGGGTTATCAATATCATTACGAAAAACGTAAGTACCGATGGACTAACAGTTGCTGCGAATTTCCAAGGAGGAACCCCGGAATCTTATATTGGGCAAGCATGGATTGGTTATGCGGTTAATGATAAATTAGACATTACTGGTTCCTTAAATTATAACAATAGAAAAAGAGGGACGGTTGACTTTTATGATTTGGGAAGGCAAGATTATATCACAGATCTGAGCGAAGCAACCAATCCCGCTTTCCAGGATTTAGAATTTAAGAATAAATTTTACGCACATACCGATTTGGCGATTGAAAAAATAGCAGGAAATATTGGCCTGAACTATCGCCCGATACCTAATGTGAAATTAGACATTGCTGGTGGATTTATGGACAATACTGCTCTTTATGGTTCTTCTGTACTGACGTCTCATTCGTATATGAGCAATAGCAGCGTCTATGGATTGATAAGAGGGGAAGCCAATGGCTTTTCATTTATGGGCTCAATTTTAAATGGTACGCAGGGTTTGTTGGGAAATATCGAAGCATACAATTATGATTATAACAACGTTGATGGATATCTTGATTATAATTTTAATATATCGAAAAATCTAGTTGTACGACCAGCTTTAAGTTTTCAATCCAGTACTATAGACGATGAAAGCTATACAGTAGAAAAGGGTCAAATTGGCGTATTCAATAACAAGGCTACCATGCACAATTATGCGGCTTCTTTAAAAGCAGATTATACTGTAGGAAAATTAAGGTTTATAGGCGCTTTGCGTGGAGATAAATTTAAATATCCTGATGACATATACCTTTCTTACCAGGGTTTAATTAATTATAAACTTAATGAAAAGAACAACTTTAGAGCAGTAATAGCGAAATCTAATAGCGGGTCTTTTATATCTGACACGTATCTGAACAATACGAATGTTACACCGCCAAATGAAGCAAATCCTTTTTCTACAGAGGTAAATCTTTTGGGAAATAAAAATAGAAGCCTTGTCGAAAACAAACTGTTTGAGATTGGCTACAGAACCCAAATATTGTCGAATTTACAATTTGACGTAGCATTATTTCACCAGGAGATAGAAGGTTTCGTTGCTAACATTACACAAGCTCCCGAAATGAATTTTACAGAAGGTAGTATAAAAGTTGACTTGATTATATCTGATCTTGATGTGAAAGCTGTTCAAAATGGGGTTACTTTAGCTGTAAATTGGGTAACGTTCGAAAATAAAATAAATATCAAGCCTTTTATTACCTATCAACAAACCGAGTGGAAGAATTATTCTCCCTATTTCAATACTCCGGAAGCTAATCCTGAATATTCAACAGAAGTGCAAAAGGATGTCGAAAGTAATGCTACGCCTGATGTTTTTGGAGGTTTTTATGCAAATTACGCCCCCTCACCAAAATGGAATATTAATGTAAATGGCTATTATATGAGTGAGTTTGAAATTTTTACAGCGAGTTCTACTCAGTATCAAACGCCTCCTTATAATGAATTATCGGCATCTAATATTGATGGCAAATTTATACTGAATGCCAAAGTAGGATATAAGGTAAGTCCTAGTATCAACATTTTTGCAAGTGCCAGGAATGCCTTCAATAACGACAGCAGGGAATTTTTTGGTACGGACAAGATTGGTGCAATGTATCTGGGTGGGATACATTGCAATTTGTAATTTTTGAGAATCCGGTTCTGTTTAGTAGTTTATTTGCTAAACAGGACCGGATCCTTCATCAAAAACCAGCAGACTGGTAATGGCAATTGCTTTGTTCTTGTTTCTCTTCATCTTTCTTCCGTTTCTAAAGCAGTATTTTGTCTGAGAATCAAAATTCTTTATAACTTTAGACTTTAATAGAAAATAAAAATGAAGGATCAGGAAAGGGAGAAAATTGAAGAATTCTGGGAATGGTTTGTTA
The DNA here is from genome assembly GCA_946886805.1 of uncultured Flammeovirgaceae bacterium. Next base: position 9,676 of record CAMPJM010000065.1, read on the forward strand.
ATAATGAGACTCATATAAAAGAAGTACTGGCCGACGATTACCATGAAGGGAGAAAATCATTGGTAAAGACAATGGATAATCAGATCCTTCAATTTGGGATGTTTACCTGGGAAATGGGGCCTGAAGGCGATAAAAATTATTATTTGATTATTTCGCCAAATGGCAACGGAGAGCTATTGGAGAAAAGCAAAGAAATTATAGCCTTATCTCCGGGTTTAAGGAATTGGAAGTTTTATTATGCCAGACCAGCAAAAGAATGGGATCTAAAATTTAGTGTTTTCGATGATTTTATGGAAGAGCATAAAGTTGATGCTTCTGGTTGGAATTTTATTTTAGAGAAATCAGAAGGGAACAGCAACAATATCATAGTCGAAGCGCAAAATCTGAAACATCTGGATGAAGAGACTAAGTTGACAGCCGGAAACCTAGTAGTAAGCAGCTTATTGGGTGAAGCCTTCAAAATCAATTTTATAGACAAAGTTAAAATAGTAAATCATTTTGAAAGCCTTCAAGAAAGCAATAGAAGGTCTATTTTTGAATTGTATAACTTACGGGAAGATTTGAGCTGATTTCATTTTGGTTCTTTGCTTATGAATTGCCTTTATCAAAAAGCACTTACATCAAGCTTAAAAAGCTTCGCTGCATTTTTCCACATAATTAATTCTTTTTCATCTTTTTCCAGCTCCAACTGGTCCATAAAGGAAATATAAGATTTCATAGTGGAAATCGGCCAATCTGTGCCGTACAGGAAATAAGAAGGTTCCCCGGCATACAATAGCATCTCCTCCAGCTGACTTTTCATATATTTTTCAAACCTATCGGTAAAATCACCAAGAACAAGACCGGAAAAATCCGCATATACATTTTCGTTTTTGTATACCACTTCCATGCAATCTTTGATCCAGGGGTTGCCCACATGGCAAATCACTATTTTCATTTCAGGATTATCTACCGCAACATCATCGATATGCAGAGGGTGGGAAAAACGCACTTTTGCTTTCGAAGAATAGGTGTCCCCTGAGTGAAACATCACAGGAACGTCATATTCCGTTGCCATATCATAAACAATTTGCAATCGGGAATCATGAGGGTAAAATGGCTCATAACCCGGGTATAGCTTGAGGCCTTTAACAAGACCATCTTCCAAATATTCGGTGATTTCCCTTAAGTCTTTTTCCTTAAAATTTAAATAACTAATACCCGCGACCACATGAATGTTCCCCAGATCCCTCGTCGCCTTGATTACCTCACTTATACTGGGGCGATTTTTATTTACCATATAAGATGTGAGAACCAAAGCACAATCGACGTTATTCCTTTTCATTGATGCCTGTAGGTTTTCAAGACATCCGGTCAGAGAAATTTCAATTTCTTCCTTATAATTATTCAGGTGGGTATGAACATCTATAATCATGATCTTTATTTTGGGTTAATCTTTATAAAAAGGAAATAGATGCGAATTTGTTTGAAGACGAGCTATATGCTGTAACAATTTTGTTTTCAGGCTTTTTTTTGGTAAGCTTTCTGTAATGGGTATCTTTGAGGTTTTGAAATCTAAAATAGCATGAAATTCATCATGATAAACAATGTTCAAGATTGGATAGACAACTTATTAATGGGAGCAGGTATTGAAAGCGACATTATTCCCGTTATTCGGGTGGTAATAATGTTTCTTACCCTGTTTCTGATCGCATTTTTTTCATTACTTATCTCCAAATATTTTATAGTCCGGCTCTTAAATTCGTTGATTAAAAAGACAAAAACGAAATGGGATGATATATTAATGGAGTTTAAGACCTTCGATAAAGTTGCTCATATTATCCCTGCATTTATTGTTAAGGCGTTGGCTCCATTTGTATTTGCCGATTTCGAGAACCTGCTGCCATTTGTCTCTAAAATGACAGATGTTTATATTCTTGTTGCCATAGTGATGATTGTGATGTCTCTTTTAAAGGGTATTGAATTTTTTCTGGTTTCATCTCCGATGTTTAAGAATAAGCCTTTAGCCAGTTATTTTCAACTTACAAGGATCATAATCTATATCGGAGCTGCAATTTTAGTTTTATCCATACTAATGGGGCGGTCGCCGCTCTACTTTCTTAGTGCCTTTGGTGCAATGACGGCTATTCTACTTCTTATTTTCAAGGACACTATCTTGGGGCTTGTTGCCAGCGTTCAAATTTCTTCGAACGATATGGTGCGTGTTGGGGATTGGATAGAAATGCCAAAATATAATGCCGATGGAGACGTCCTTGCCATAAACCTCAATACTGTTAAGATTAAAAACTGGGATAAAACCGTGACAACCGTTCCTACTTTTTATTTCATAACAGATAGTTTCAAAAACTGGAGAGGAATGCAGGAGAGCGGTGGAAGAAGAATCAAAAGGAGCATCTATATAAATCAGCGAAGTATAAAATTTGTAGATGAAGACCTAAGGAGGAAGCTGGAAGAAGTGGCAATCATTAACGATTTTATGATTAACCGCCAGAAGGAAATTATTGAATACAATATGATAAATGGCGTAAATACCAGCCATCTGATAAACGGTAGAAGAATGACCAATATAGGTGTTTTCAGAGAATACGTAAGTTCATTTTTAAAAGGGCATAAGGGCATCAATCAGGAAATGTATATGCTGGTGAGGCAACTTCAGCCTGACAGTACAGGTCTTCCCATTGAAATTTATTGTTTTACAAAATCGGTAGCCTGGGTAGATTATGAAGGTGTTCAGGCTGATGTTT
>CAMPJM010000066.1 GCA_946886805.1 uncultured Flammeovirgaceae bacterium
ATTGCTGTTACTTTCATGCTATTCCTTATACGATTAAATGTACGATACATGATCGTATATAGCAACATTCATCAGAACGGAAGTTCAGCATTTTTTAAATTTTTTATCCCATGATCCTCACCTTCAGAAAACGTAAATGTTTGGGTTTTTGTATAAGGTTAAAATACTATAGAGGTTAATTACTCTTCCCAAACAATCAAGTCCCTTGTTTGCCCTATTATCCTAAAACAACTATCTTTTAATTAAACCATCCAGTGCCATGGAGTTAGTCGACAAAAAGTGAAGCAGCAGCGCAAAAAAAGCGATGTGTATCAATTGTGCAGGCAATGCGCCCCAATTTTCAATCAACGTAGTTCCAAAAACCAAAACCACCATCACAATACCGCCAGCTACTAAAGCTGGTTTTGTAAACAATCCAAAGATCAGCAGGAAGCCGATTAAAAATTCAGCTATGGGCAATGCATAACTGAAAGGAAGGACAAGAGATTTTGGCAGCATTGAATTTTCAAAACTGCTTACCATCCAATTGCTAAAGGCAGTCAATTTCGGTAGCCTTACCAGTCCGTGGCCAAACATGCTCGCCCCAATGGCAAGCCGCAACAGTAAATAAGTGATATTTTCCATTTTTTATGTTTTTTATGAGGCAAAGATATCATGGGTCAGTTTATTTCCTTTGTACAAACATTGGGAGTATTTGTATATTTACAGGTATGGAAACACGAAATCTTCATCAGGCTTTTGAGCTGGAGTTGTATGAGGTACAAGAGTACGAAAAGCCAGTGCACAGAAACACTTTTTTTGAAATGGTATTTGTACTGGAAGGTAAGGGCATTCAAATAATCAACAACCACAAGCTCCCCTACAGCAGTAACAAGTTATTTCTAATTTTCCCTCAGGACACGCATGGTTTCGAAGTAGCCTCAACCACAAAATTTTTCTTTATACGGTTTAACGACAGTTACCTAAAAACACAAAGTCGCGAATGGGTTCAAAAGCTGGAATTTATTTTCCATAACCACAACCATTTGCCAGGCTGCATCTTAAAGACCATAAGCGACAAACCGCTCATAAGAGCACTGGTAGAAGCATTGGTACGGGAACATATAAACCAGCAACCACAACAACAGGAGGTAATAAAGCAGCTGATCAACACCATTATCACTATTGCGGCAAGAAATGTTTTACTAATGGTCTCTGCGGTCTCCGGCAAATCGAAAGCGAATAATGCTTTACAGTTGCTAAACTACATCCATCAATATATTTACAAGCCTGAGAAATTAAAAGCCAAAAAAATTGCCGAACAATTTAACGTTTCGCCCACCTATATTAGTGAATATTTTAAGACGCAGACAGGGCAAAGTTTGCAGGAATACATCACTGCCTATAAAATAAAGCTAATTGAAACCCGACTTTGGTTTACGGATATGCAAATCAACGAAATCGTTTATGAGTTTGGTTTTAGCGATGCCAGCCACCTGAACAGATTGTTTAAAAAATACAAGGGCGTCAGTCCAAGTGAGTTTAAGAAATCGATAAAAAATAGCTTTTAGCTCAATTTTGCATTTTTGAGAAACTTTTACACCTCGTGTTTCGGCTGATCTGGATCTAATGTGAGATTAAGGTCCTCCTTGAGAAAATTTAATGCTGCTATTCTTTGTTTAACGAAAGGCATATCTATTTATGTGATTTTCTAAGGGATTGAGTAGCTACAAAAAATTTTAATGTGAGGTATGATTTACCGGATTGGTTTTAAACAATTAGCCTGAGAGAGAGAATTATTCCCTTGATCGAAACTGGACGTCAAATGTTTATTGCAAAAAAGCTTTATTTGCCCGACTTTAAATAGGTAATAGGGTTCAAGTAAAACATCTTCTTCCATCCTTGTTTTTCTCCGTCTATCCTCCAGGGATACGGAATTAAACTAACGATGGAATAATGCAGGTGCGGGGATTTCCCTTTTGCATTGCCAGTTGTCCCTACGGTTCCGATTTTCTCTCCTTTGCTGGTCCAGGAAAACAATTCTGTGTCTAAATCTCTCAAGTGAGCATAATAATGGAGCCTCCATTTTGGTCCCATTATTAAAAGCACCTTTCCTCCTACCTCAATCTCTCCTTTGAAAATTACGAATCCTCCGGTTGAAGAATTAACTGCTGTCCCTTCTTTGGCAAAAATGTCGACACCTTTGTGCGTCACCGATTTCCCCCAGGGGTAATACCAAAATGTATTGACATTGTAGCTATGATGATCAGCCTGGTGAACTGGATTTTCAAACTCCTGCGGGATTATAAGCCCCACAATTAAGACAACTAAAAATGCAAGTGCAAATATTTTTCTTTTCGGACTGTACTTCATTTCTAAATTTATTCATGTGATATCGCTGTATCACTACCGACTGTATATCGTCCTCGAAATAGCCCAACAAAAAACATTACCACACCTAACATGCTCAATACTATTCCAGTGATTGAAGTTGGTGTCTCAAGAGAGCTATGCCAGAGCATTAACTGATTGCCTTGAAGGATTTGGGCATTACTTAAATCTCCACCAATAAATACATCACTTAGATAAACGGATGCACATTGTGGAGAAAATATGTATGGGTTTAGGTATGTAAGGAGAACAAATCCAATTGTCACAAGAACTAAATGGCACCAAATGTACTTTTCATTAAATTTTAGTCGCCTTACCTCACTGGCAATAAAATAAAGTACAATGAATACTATCCAGCCCACAACTGTGTACCTGGTAAACTTCAATAACAGGTACACGTTGGAAACGGTCTGCTTACTTCCTCCCATCTTCGGTAAAGAATCCCCTTGCTCATGGATCCATTGTCCTTCACCAAAATACTCAAACCTAGGCACAGAAAAGTAATATACAGTTGTTAGAATCGATAAGACTGCCAAAGCGATAGTAAAAAGGACATGTGGTTTTCTCTTGATCATAGCGTAGGAACAAACACCACCTTATCCATTTAGGGGTGTGATATTCTAAAGTTAAATATTGCACTGAACTTCGAACAGCTTCAAAATTCCTAAGCCACTAAGAACCATGGCTGAGAAAATGTGGCTTTATGGAGTCAGAGTTATCTCTGTTGAATTTTACATTTTTTCCTAAAGATTATTTCAGCTTTAAACAATAAGCTTTCTGATAGCTAACAAACATTTTTTTAATCATCGGTAATCGAGTTTAATTTCTCCACGATCTTTTCATTTTCCACAATGTGAAGCCCTAACCTTTCATGGGATACACCCTCCCTGATTTTATACTCATATACAGGTTTATCGTCTATAATCTTAGAGTCAAAGTATCTAAATTGGATATCGTCTGTCTCATTTAGCTTGTCTGCTATTTCTGTTATATGTGTCGAAACAAAGAATCTACCCTTCTTTACCTTTCTAAAAGCATTAATAATAAGCAAAGAAGCATCATAGGCATCTTTTACATTGGTTCCTCTGAATAATTCGTCAAATATCACAAAAAGGTTTTCCTTTTCTTTTAATTTCAAGGCCACTTCTTTTACACGTCTAACTTCACTATAAAAATGACTGTAGCCTTTATTCATATCATCGGAGAGATTAATAGTAGTCATAATCCCATGATAAATAGTGGTTGTCATCTTTTCTGCAGGTACCGGAAACCCTAAATGGGACAAATAAATTGATAAGCCAATAGATTTTAGAAACGTTGATTTGCCGGCCATATTAGGTTCGGTTAAAAAACAAAGATTACTAGATTCTACAATCTCCACATCATAGGGTATCGCATTTTTTAATAGTGGATGGTATAATTTGCTTATTGATATGATCGAATTAGAAGAATTGGAATAGTCGGGATAGCCCAGGTTAAATTGCTTTGCAACATTAGCTATTGCTGTATAGGCATCTAAGGAATAAAGTACGCTAATAACTCTCCGCAATTCAACAATGTATTTTTTCCGGAAAAGAAAATCAAGTTTGCTTAAGCTAAGGAAGCCCAATTTTTGGTTTGAGATTGTTAAATCTGCGATTTCGGGAATTTCAATAAAATCATTTATAACAGAAATCTTCTCCTTTAAAAGATGAGGCAAATCATTATTTAAAGCTTTAATCTTCTCTTTTACATAAAGTAATAAATTCAATAGTTGCTGCGTACCTGTTTGAATAAGATACAAATCATTACTAGGCTGTACCTGATAGGATAAATTTTGAAAAAATGCCGATATCGGCTTATCCCCTATGGAGGGAGTTGTTATCTTAAGATAATGTTCAATGAAATCAAATTGACGTGAATTAAAATTTAGCTCGAAACCAGAGGCATTAAAAAACTTAATTAGGGCAACTCGGTTTTCGAGTTCCTCAATGTCCGTCAATGGCGTTTTCATTAAATCCCAAAGAAAGTTTTTGCCTCCGATCGTTTTTGTTTGATTGTAGAAATTGAAAATGGAATTCGTAGATAAGCCCTCACCAAATAGCTCTAAATCCTTAATTGTTTGCTTGTCTATTTCAAATTCCATCCGATTGTTTGTCTTTTATGATGCGATTAAATAAATATATATTATTAAGAGCGTGATACAAAATAACTTGAATACTTTATACCTGTTTGGAAACAAGCCCTAAATACGAATATTTCTATAAAAAGACACTTTTTATAGTCTGGAAGATCGATCAATAAATTAGTGCCGTAGGTATGGCCGCTATTTTCCGGCAAGCTCAATTAGCGGTATAATGAGCAGGTGCTTTGCCTGTCCACCTCTTAAAAGCCCTCGAAAAGGCACTAATTTCGTTATAACCGAGGACATAAGAAATCTCTTTGATTGGGTATTTATTTGCTTCTATATATTCTATCGCTAACAATTTTCGTACTGAATCGGCTATTTGTTGAAAAGTGAATCCTTCTTCATTGAGCCTCCTTTGGAAAGTTCTAAGCGAAATATTGAAATTAGAGGCAGTTTCTTCTATTGAAGGGACTTTTAAATACGCATTTGAAATCAGGAAATTAAATACCTTTTTGTTAAATTGATTGCTCTGCCCAAGGGGGCCAGGAGACTTAATCTGTATTTTATCGAGAAAAAATTTCTGTAGCTGGTGATTTGCCGTCAGCAATGGGGTATCCAGGATATCAGACTTCAGTTTGATAGCGTAGGTTTTACCTCTTTTGATTTTCTTGCATCGGAATATTCTCTCATATTCGGAGGTAGCAGAAGGTAATGTTGGAAAGCAAATTTCCAGCGGCTCTATTTTTCTGAATAAAAAGCCATCCAGCTCGTGAATAGTAAAAGCCAACAATAAATCAGCTATTTGTTGGTCTACAAAACTCAATCTAGCCGAACTTTCTTTTGGCAGCAAATAAATATGGGAATGATTTTTACCCGTTGAAAGCTCCATGGTAAACTTATCTGTAACTAAATGAACCAGCGAAACAGCAATCTGCAAACCCTCTCCTACTGTGCTGCTACTTTTAATGATCTCACCAACAGCCCCCAATGCTGATAGTTGAAGGGATTCGCCAAAGTGTAAGCCAAAAAGTGTATCCTTACTAAGTTGGCTAGCATGGACCCAAAGGCTATCTAGTTTTTTTGTGGTTATATCATCCCATTTATTATTGGCGATTGCATCCATATCAATATCAGCTAAACCGCAAATATCTTTAGGAGAAATGTCTCTTTGCGCTGCATAAGCTAACAGACTCAAGGTCAATTCTTTTGATTGTGATTTCATAAAACAAAAGTAGATTTCTAAGTTCTAAGTTCCTAGAACCGATACATTAATGTCGTGTAATGACAAGTGTTTGGCATCATAAGATAAGCAAAAAACTTCCTCGCACCAATAGATTTGTAATATCAAATTAAACAAACACGATTATGAACAAGCTAAAAAACGTATTAACGGTTAACGCGCTAAGCTCCGGTGCAACAGGGATTATTTTGATTGCTTTTGATCAACCGATAACTTCCATTTTTGGAATAGAAAGCAATGGTCCGATTATTGGAGTCGGCATCTTTCTTTCATTGTTTGCTCTTCTGGTATTCAAAGAAAGCCGCAAGGACCTTCCTCAAAGTAATGCCGTACGATTTATTGTTGCACTGGATATTCTTTGGGTCGTAACCAGCTTTACTTTGGTATTGCTACAACTGTTTCAATTGACCACTATAGGATACGTCTTAATTTCAGCGATTGCGCTTTGGGTTGCGTTAATGGCTGTATTGCAAATAAGGGGGTTAAAACTTCTAAATATTCCAAACGTCTGAAGTTTTGATTTTTACTCTCAACTTTTATAGTTAAGGATGTCTAATATCCTGCTTTCAATTAAATTTGCTATAAAACTGCGTTGGAACTTTATTTCCTGATCAATGGGATACCGGATAAATAAAGATTTTTTGAAAAATATAATCTTTATTTTCCGGCATGACGATCAATTTTAAGTCAAATTTAGATTAATAAAACGTTGTTGCATGAAGAAAAAAAAGCGGCAAAAGAGTTCTTTAGTCACTTCTGCCGCTTTTCTTAATGATGCATACCTTATTTCCCGTGGATATTAAACCTTAACAGGCTCTCTAAAGCCTACCCAGTTAAATCTTTTAATTACGTATTCGGGGTTCGTAAATGAAGCATTTCCGGCCGGATTGCCCCCGCTTACATGAAAATCGGAGAATCCTGCATTCTGATTTACATAAATTCCACCGGTGAGGTTAAATGAAACAGGGGTAGCAGCTAAAGACATCTCGTCGGCTATTTGCTCCTTCAATTGATCATCTGTGACGTATGCCCCACATGAAATTGCTCCATGTTTAAGTGCCAATTCTTTTGCCAAGGCCAATGAGTGCCGGGTAGATTCTGTCTTTATGATAAAAACTATAGGACCGAACATTTCTTTGCTAAACACTTCCTTATTTGCAGCATCAACCTGAACCACCATTGGGGTAGCCGTACGTGCATTTTCAAACAACGGATTAGAAACCGTTCCAGATTTCAACCAAACTTTTCCTGGCATCTCCTGAATTGAACTAAGCCGGGTGCAGGTAGCGATATTTTGAATGGCACCCAAAACAAAAGGTCCGGCTTTGGGATTTTCCACCAAACTGGTAATTGTATTTGATAATTTCTCAGCAAATTCTTCTATGGAAATAGTCACGTCACCAGATTTTACCCCTTCAGCCGGCACAAAGAAATTTTGTGGGGCTGTGCACATTTGTCCGGAATACAAACAAACGGAAAAGGCCAGATTTTGCACCACACTGTCTATATTTTCAACAGCATCTAAAATGATGGAATTGACTCCTGTTTTTTCGGTAAAAACCTTTTTACCTTTTAGCTCTTCCAAATAGCTTCCAAATTTTGCTCCTCCCGTATAATCAATAATTTTAACGTCTGGATGCTCTGCTAAATCTTTCGCAATTAAATCATCAAAAGTATCGACCGCTAATTGGCAAATATTAGGGTCGTAACCGTTGTCGCTCAATATCTTCTGTATTTCCGCCACTATGATCGCAATTGGTAATACTGCTCCTGGGTGCGGCTTCACGATTACCGAATTGCCTGTCACCAAACTGGCATAAATTCCGGGAACGGTATTCCATGTAGGGAACGTAGAGCAGCCAATTGCCAGACTGATTCCTAACGGAACAGCTCGCCATTCTTTATTTAAAGTAATGTTAAATTTCCCCATAGGCTTATCCCAAACCTTACTTTCGGGAAACCTGGTCACCTCTTCATACCCGGCAGCTATTGCTTCCAATGCCCTGTCCGCTGCATGCGGACCTGAAGCTTGGAATGCCATCATAAACCCTTGGCCTGTGGTATGCATGGTAGCATGGGCTATTTCAAAAAAACGTCCTTTTATTTTTTCTAAAGATTCGATGAGCAAACCGGCTCGCTCACCTACTTTCACCTTCCTCCACTGATGAAAAGCTTTACCGCTCCTTGTGATCAAAGTAGCCACACTAAATAATGGATATTCTATATGTAAATGCTTTTGCAGGTAAGGAGACTCTTCTACCCCACCCCATCCTTCGGGAGCCGACTGCCTGAGTTCCTGAAATTTGCTATCCAATATTTTCTCAAATTGCTTCTTCCCTTCCTCATCAGCATTCTCGCCATATATTTTCGGTGAAGGATGTTCCGGGTATTGTGAAAAAAAAGACCTTTCATGAATGGCCTGAATAGCATTTTCTAAAATTTCTTTATTTTTATCGAAGAAAACCATAAAAAAGAATTTATAATGAGTAGTATAAATATTATCTAAAATTACTAATACTAAAATTACTAATAATTTCAAATGATTGAATAGAAGAAAAAATATTACACAGGTTAAATTTTAATAAAAAGATAAATTAAGGTAAATTTAGTAAGGGTATATTTACATACTATAAACCATTATCTTGAGAATACTAGTAGCTATCTTTTTTGTTTTATCCTTTAGCGCAACTATTTCAGCACAAAATATTGAGCCTAAAAAGCCTGTATCTCAACAAAAAGGGCAACAAACTATTGTATTAAAAATAAAGAAAAATGTCTCCCTTGGGGAATTGCAAAAAAAGTTAAATGCGATGACCAAAGAGGGCAGGATTTCCATCAAGCAAGCTCATCCCCAACCAATTAGGAAAAACAAAAAGATCATAGAATCATCCTTTGGTTTAGATCGTGTCTATAAAATAAAGGTGCCGGGAAACATAGAGATCAACTCGATCATCAAAAGACTGGAGAATATCGAGAGTTTGGAATATGTTGAACAATATCATCAAATGGAACTCCTTTATTTGCCAAACGACACCGAGGCAAATCCTACCACAGGGAGGCAAAATCACTTAGATCTCATTAAGGCTTATGATGCCTGGGAAGTAGAAAAAGGGGACAGCTCTATCATTATTGGAGTTTTGGACACTGGGGTCAACCTTAATCATGAAGACTTGAGGGAAAACATGTTCCTGAACGAAGCAGATCCTATAAACGGAGTTGACGATGACAATGACGGATATATAGACAACTATTATGGCTGGGACTTCGCAGATGAAGACAATGACCCGACCGATGTTCATAATCATGGCACCCAGGTAAGTGGTATTGCTGCCGCAAGAACCAACAATTCAAAAGGTGTTGCGGGTATGGGTTTTAATTCCAAATTTATGCCTATTAAAATCTATACCAACGTAGGCACTTCGTTTTACGACGGTTATAACGCTATTTTGTATGCCGCAGCAAAAGGCTGTAAAGTGATCAACCTGTCTTGGGGAAGCGTAGGAAGTTATTCAAAATATGTGGAGGATATAATCAATACAGTAGTGTTGGATATGGATGTAGTGATTGTGGCTGCTGCCGGAAACTCCAACCTCAAAGAAGAATATTATCCCGCATCTTATGAATATGTGCTTTCTGTTGGCAACATTCAAAAGGATGTTAACCCCGACGAAAAATCTCCTGGTTCAACCTACAGCCCTTATATAGACATATCGGCGCCCGGGCAGAATGTTTATACCACATCCGGGAATGGGTATTCGGGATCATCGGGTACTTCTGTGGCATCTCCCGGGGTTGCCGGAGCTGCGGCATTGGTTCGCGCTCGTTTTCCCGAGCTGAATGCGCTACAGGTGATGGAAAGATTGAGGGTAACCTCAGATGATATTTATCATATCGGCAACAATTCCTTGTATTATGAAATGCTGGGGAAAGGAAGGTTGAATATGTACCAGGCTTTGATAGACTCTACCTCATCCGCTGTCCGATTTAGAAATATGACCTATCAAAATGAAATTGGAAAAATTGCCAGTTATGGCGATACAGTTTCGATTTCAGGAGAATTCGTCAATTACCTTGAAGAAGTTTATGACCTTAAAGTCACGCTTTCTATTGAATCCCCTTATATAGAAATGATTGATTCTGTAAATAATTATTCATTGCTACCTACACTCACCCCAAATGCAGGTAATTACAAGATATTTATTAAACCTACTTTGCCCCCTGGTGAAGTATTGCGGTTCAGATTGGGATTTGAAGGCAAGGGATACAAGGATTATCAATATTTTGATATCAAGACCCTGCCAGATTACTTCACTGTTGATAATGGCACATTGGCTATGACTATTGGTAGCAACGGTAATTTGGGGTATAATTCTGACCAATTTACTGATGGAACAGGAATTACCTATAATAATGAATATTTGTTGGATTTTATGAGCTTAATTATTGCAAAAGACGAGGAAATAGTCTCTGACAATATGTTCAACAGTTACTACACACTTAAAAGGGAAAAAGACTTCGAGATTGAAAAGAGCATTAAAGTAATACAGAATGATGAGGATTTTGTAAAAGCATCCTCTTCTTTTTCAGATTTTGGCATTACAAATTCTTTAGGACTGCACATCGATCAATCCTTATCGGGCTATAAATCTGGCAGCAATAAGGACTTTCTCTTGTTGGATTATCGGATTTCCAATAAAAGCGGGGGCAAACACGATTCATTGAAAATTGGGATGTACATGGACTGGGACATAGTGGATTCTATGAAAAATCATTCAGGTTATGATCCGGATTTTAATTTGGGTTATGTTTATTATCCAGAAAGGAACATATACGCCGGGCTTGCACTGCTTTCAGAACAAAACGCTTCTTTTAATCCTGTTTCTCTTTATGACGACAACTGGAATTTTGTTTTTGGATCTGCAATAACCGAAGAAGAAAAATTTTCTTTACTCCTGCATAATTCTGTTTCCGAAATTGGGCCTAAAAATATAGCAGCAACACTCGCCACCACTCTTTATGGGATTGAAGATCAGAAGGAAGTAAATGTGCAGTTTCTTGTTACAGCAGGTGCAAGTGTAGAAGAACTTAGAAATAACATTAAAGAAGCGATTATCAGAAAACCTTTTGTGGCAGTTGCGAATATCGACGTATGCGAAGGCGAAAGTATAAATTTTGACCCTGCACTAGATAAGGAGGTTTCCTACTATTCGGACTCGCTTTTCACTAATTTAATCGGGGAAGGAATGCTGCTGTCTCTGAACTCGCCTATACATTATAAAAACATTTACATGAAAACCGGCGAGGCTATTTTTTACGAAAAATATAAAGCCAAAGTGATAGTGCGTGACGATGTAACAGCGGAGTTTTCTTTACCACAAGATAGCCTATACCTTGGAGAGAATGCTGAAAACGATATTCATTTAGTGACTGAAACCCCATGTGTTAATAAGTGGCAATGGTCAATAAATGATACTGTGGTGAGTGATATACCCGATCCTGTCATCACTTTTGATCAAGGCGGCACCTATGATATCAAGCTAAAAGTGTGGAATTATGAAAACGAAAGCGATAGTGTAAGTCACACTTTGGTCGTAGAATACCTCACTAAAGTTGAAGAAAACGAAAAAATTGCCGTAAATCTTTTTCCCAATCCGGTTTCTAAAACACTTAATATTACAGGTCTGGAGACTAATAGCCAAACCGATATCACCATATATGACCAGCCGGGAAGAGTAGCATTTTATAATTCTCTCATTGTCAAAAACACGCCCTTAGAATTAAATTTATCTACCCTTACTCCTGGGCTGTACATAATAAAAATTGAAACGAAAAAGGCAAATTTGACCAGAAAAATAATGGTGAAATAGCATTATTGGGCTTGAGAAAACACCCGTCTCAACAATTCTGATGTTCTTGCTGCAGGATTTTCCCTAATATTTGCCTCCTCTTCTGCTACCAATACAAATAAACCTTCTATGGCTTTCTCGGTAGCGTAATCAGTAAGATCAGGGTTTATTTTTGTTACGCCGGGAATTCGGTTGTAAGTATTTACTATATCTGAATAGTATTTAGTGGCGTTGACTTTTTTCAACGCATCTTCTATTACTGGTCGAAATTCAACTTTAAGTTTTGGGGAAGTAGTTCTTACAAGATAAGCTGTTGCTGCATTGTCGTCGCCTTTCAAAATCCCCCAGGCATCTTTAATAGTCATAGATTTGATAGCGTCAACGAAAATTGGTGCGGCTTTCTTAGCGGCTTCTTCTGCACCTCTGTTTAAGGTGATTATAAAATTATCTACCTCGTCACCCAAGCCCACCTGTCGCAAAGTTCTTTCCACCTCTTCCATCTCGGGAGGAATCGGAATCCTGATTTTTGCGTTTTTATAGTACCCGTTGGTTTTGGAAGCTATTTGAGCGCCTTTAGTTGCTCCTTTACTCAGCGCTTCTTTTAAACCTGCGCTTACTTCCTCTGCAGTCAAACCCTGGCCAAGCACCTCCCCTATTGTTTGTGAGATCTGCTGGCTTGTACAAGAAGTCAGCCCTATAGAAGAAGCTACAAGGGCGATTATTAAAAAAGTTCTCATGATTTGTATTTTAAATTTGATTACTATATATCTATTTTCCCATCTACTATTCTCCTCCAAAAGAAAGGAGGGTATGTCATCTCAACTTAATAA
>CAMPJM010000067.1 GCA_946886805.1 uncultured Flammeovirgaceae bacterium
ATACTATATTTATGGATGATCCTATTCAATATTTGGATTCTATTAACGTGTTGTCTTTTATTGACTTGCTCCGATGTATCACTACAAATAAGCAATTAGATAGACAGGTAGTTATTTCGACACATGATGAAAATTTTTTCAATCTCCTAAAAAAGAAATTTGATCCGGAATATTATAATTTAAAATTTATAGAGTTTGAAACATATGGTAAGTTGAAAGTAAGTTAATTTGGCGTAAAGATGTCATCATCTGGCCATACCTTCCACTTCTTTTCAGAAATTTTAAAGGAAAACAGTTACCACCTGCTTTTTCCTGAAGCCAAAGCAGGAGAATTTAAGCAACACCAGGAGCGTTGGCAAGAAAGCATGTGTATTGGGGGCTTTGTTTACATTTTTGGCTTTGGGCGGCTATGGAATGTGTGCAGCTGTCTTGGGCTGGTTTTTTAGTTAGGGATCGCAGCGAAAGAACTGGAAAGAGGGGAGTGGCTCGTAATTGAAGCGGGGAGCCCGGCCGAAAGCAACTTCTAAAGTTCATGATTTTTGATTATATTCCCCCTTCAATAAACTTAACATCAGCTTTTGAGCTATTCCGACGACGAGAACGAAAAATTAGAAGACTTAAAGAAATATATTTCAAGTCGTACTTTTGATAAAAACCAGCAATTTATTAAACGAGATGCCATTGAAGAAAATCTCAAATGGAATGCTTCATTGTTCTTTGCAAAGCTTATTAATCTGGCAAATCCTCGGAAACAGGAGCTTTCACTAGAAGAATTCAATCATTTCAAAAAGGATTATGAAGAACGTAACGATAAACGAATCGATACGGACGCCCTCTTTCAAAAGTACTGGTTGAGAAATATCTTAGGAAAAATAAGAATCGCAGGGACTGCATCTTCAGCTTGCTCCAGATTTAGCAAAATAACAGATTTTAAAAATGAATTAAAGTTTCTACTTGAAGAGTTTGAAGAAGGAAAAAAGAAATTTCCAAAAAAAGAATTTGATCAAGTTAGAAAGAAATATGAATTTAGAAACAATCTGACTTTGCATGACAAGGGGTTATTCGAACCCCAATGGCTTTCTCTTTCGGATGATCATGTTGATGTTTCTAATATTGACATTTACTTCAAGCCTTACCTAGATAACTGGGAAGAATTCGAATTCCTTTCTGCTTACCAAGGGCACCTATCCAATAATCAAGATGGTGGGCTAAAGATATTTAAAAGCGAACTAACACAGCTACACCAATCTTTCGCACAATTTTACACAAAAACACCTACACTTGAAAAATTAATTGATCAGAGGCTATTTAAAGCAGACAAAAACTATTACTATTTAAATTTCAACAATACTAAAATTAGCTATTGGTCATCCTTAGGTGGTCAAATCACTGCTTTTTATTGGCAATTACTAATTGAGGATGACAACTTTTCTGCCGATAAGGAAAGAATAAAGAGACTTATTCAACAAGTTCTCTACTGGGGGTCGTCTTCTAGATTTTTAACCCATTCTCTTGATGAATCAAAAAAAAGGTTTTTAGATGCGGCTTGTGACCTTATAATTACTGAACCTGATTTAGAAGGAGCTAATTCAGAATTTGAGAAAGTAAGCAAAGATGGAAGATTTTCGGATAATATGCGCTTGTTTAATGATTATAAGAAATTTGAAGATTATTCTCTCAACACCTCAGACTGTTTTGAATTATTCGATAGTATAGACAGTTGGAATAAAAAGAGCCAATCTAACTGGCTATATGAACAAAATTCTCGCAACGAGATTTCGTTTTTAATTAAACTCATAGTTGCCCATGACTATGAAACTGAAAGAGAAGAAACTGAAGATGAGGACAGCCCCACTATCCATCATTACAAAAGAGTTTTTGCTCTTCTCGAAGAATCATTGACCAAGCCAACCCTGCTTTGGAAAATAAAATGCTTTGTTATTATGTGTCGGAGGGAGTTTATTCCCTATCTACTAAAAGACCACAAATACACCTCTTTGGCATTTCAGTTTATAGACAAAACTAGCGAGTATTTTCTAGATGAAGACAGGGAGACACACCATAAAAAGCTCTGGGTAAAATCTTTGGAGTTGGCACTTTTCACAATTCGCTCAACCGTGCAGAATGGTAATGCTCAGAAAGTGATCTATCAGATTTATAGAGAGCTTAATTCCAATAAATATGATATTCCGTATAACCGGCAGCCTCATGCCGAAAAATTAAGTCAAAAACAGAAAGAGGATAAAGAAACGGCAGTTCTCTCATTGATTGAAGATAGTTCCCTACAAAACCATAATATAAATGGAGGAAGTAGCCAATTTTTACTCCCCAAACTATTCAACGAGTTGGTAAAGCTTTTTATCAATCTGCCATCCAAACCATTGTATAATAATGGAACTGTGAGTTTTCCAATGCTTCGGTGGGATGGATTAGCCTGGCTAATAAAATGCTCTACTTACTGGAAATACAAAAGTCAGTTTGAGATTGCGCCTCCTGATATCAACACGCTTACTAACTCCTTTTTTAAACTTTACATTGATCGTGTTGAGGTTACAGAGGTAAAAAAATACAATTTCTTTGAGAAGAAAGAAGAAATAGGGCTACCGCTATGGAGCGAGAAAATCGAAAGACTGGAATACATTGAATGGGTCTATCCGGTTTATTTTCTTAATAAGCAAGGTAATCTAAGCCGTTTCCTAGCTCCCAACTTTACATTTAAATCCTCCACAGCGAGTGATCACCATGATTGGAATCGCTTTGTAGCAGAAAAGCTGAGAACACACATTGGGGTATTACTTCAAGTACTTCGTCAGTTGGTGTTGCCAATCATTCCTTATGGCTTTGAAAAGGATGAAATTCAGGAAATTAAATCGAGGATTGAACAACAGATTGTTGACTACCTAAAAAGACACATCAAGGATGTGCCGGAAGAAAGCCGTGTTGATCTATTCGATTACAATAAGGAAAAAGCATTCAAAAACTCAGAAAAGGAAAAATTACTTCCGCAAGTAGCTAGGGCATTAAATTGGTTTTCCAAGAAAGAGCAGATTATTGAGGCAATTATAGAGACGCAGGATATTGTCAAGATATTAACTATTGCCGAATGGGTAACTTCAGAAGGGGTTAAACAAAAACTCCTAGAGAAGATACAGCAATCAGATATTAAAGCCTTTTTAGATGAGACTCGTTGGATTCCGGAGGTTCAACAGACCCTATTAGAAATTAGCAAATACCCCCAATTGATCAATGAGATCAATCAGGTGGTTGAGTTTTGGGAAAAGAAAGTATCAAAAAAGAACAGGGACTACGAAGTTCAGCTCTATCAGACCAAGATGCTACTGGGTTATTTTCAGCATGATGAACAGGAACTGAATAGCATTAAGGAACCGGATTCACCTATTCATGCGGTAAGAGTGCTATCTTATCGTGACCACAAGCAGTTTTACAGAGCACTCATTAGACTGGAAAAGAATCCGGAATCCTCTCACAGCATATTCAAGGAGTTGAGTTCGCAATACCCTCAATATCCTGTTTTTGCGCTAAATCAAATGGCAGCTAAAATTAGCATGGCTAAACCCAGTGATGATCTAAAAATCCATAAAGAAGCCCTGGAAGAGTGGAAGGCTTATTCCTCCCAGCAAAAAGATTTGGACGAAGAGGCTTTGGGATCAACATTTCTCGCCAATAAGTTATACATACTACTCAAACTCGGGGAATACAATGAACTGGATGGTGTATTTAATGGCCTGGAGAAACCGTATAAAATGCTTCCAGATATACTTGACGTCAAAATTGAAAGTCTCATAGAAAGAAAAAGGATTGAAGAAGCATCTATGCTGTTGGAAGATGCTGAAAATTATCACCGGTTTTCAGGATCAGAAAGCATTGGCTTTATCCAAAATTTAAAGACTAAAGTAAATGGTACCGATAATGTAAAGGAACTCCATTATCAGTACAATAGAATATTCAATAGCACACCAACCAAACTTGTCAGAATTTTCCCCGAAAAGCTCAATGGCAGGATTGATCTTACTGAATTTGTTGTAAATGAAGTAGCTCGAGCAGCTTCAAATATGCTTAACAAACTAAATACTTTGCCAGAAATCCTGAAATTGAAAAACACCAGTAAGGAAAACAGATTCAATGACCTTGTCCAACTTGCATTAGAGGCAAGAATTAGCTCATGGGGATGGTCTGTAAAAGATCAGACAAGAAAAGCCTTTTCGCCTAGTGAATCTGATTTGGGTGAAATTGATTTGGATATAAGGGATTGTAACCAAGATTGCTTTATCACTTGTGAGGCATTTATTCTAAGAGATACAGCTAGAGTTAAATCACATTTAGAAAAGTTAATTTCTCACTACACACATGAAAGAAAAGCCTTTCTTACCCTCGTGTACTTTCAAGGAAAGCAATCAGATTTTCAGAAGGCATGGAATGCCTATTACACAAACACCTTAACCGCTATTCAATATCCTACTGGATTTGAAATTGGAACTAATCAAGTAATCGATGTAACCGAGGAATTTCGAAGAGAGCAGACTGGTGTTAGAGTAGGAAAAGCTCACCATAAAGAAGGTGTAATGATCTATCATATATTCGTCAATATCAATTACCAGATCAATGCTTGACTCCCTCACCTCTATATTGAAAGTCAGATCACTGGTAGATTCAGCAGTAACCTTAAAACTACTACGGGCAAGGAATCTGCCTTTGATCATCTCTTTCCTGTATCGGGAATACAAGGTAGGTGAACAAATTTCCATTCCATACCAGCATTTGATACAAAGACTGGCAGATTTTCTGGAAGAAATCGAATACCGGGATGAAGACGATGAGGTCAAATCCGACAGGCTTATTCTGGCTTTTGATGAAAAGGCCAAACTCTATATCGACCGTTGGATTGATGCTCATTACCTCCGCAATATGATGGATGATGCCCGGAAAGAGCCCCTGGTGTTTCTATCCAAACACGTGGAAAGGGCTTTTCAGGTATTTGAGCTATTGAAGGATCGGGAATTTGTAGGGACAGAATCCAAGTTCAAGGACATTTTCACCAAACTCAGGGACATCATAGAAAATGCCAACCCGGATAAGGAAAAGAGGTTGGCCGAACTGGAACGAAGAAAACTAGCGATAGAGGAAGAAATCCGAAAAATCAAGATTGATGGCTATGTGAACACTTATGAAGATTACCAGGTCAAGTCCCGGTATGAAGAGATAAACCGTTTGGCCAATGAGTTAATCGGTGATTTCAAGGAAGTGGAGGACAATTTTAAGGAAATCACCCGCAAGATTTATGAGCGACAGCAACAAGCCGAACTCTCCAAGGGGAAGCTTTTATCAGAAACATTTGATGCGCTGTACGAACTTCGAAGTACTGATCAGGGCAAAAGCTTTTATACCTTTTGGCAATTCATGTTAGACGATGCAAGCCAATCGGATTTTCAAAAGCTGACCAAAGAAGTATACAATGTGCTGGAAGACCGTGGTATCGAGATTTCTTCCCGCTCTCTGAGAAAACTAAAATCACTTCTGCATATGGCAGCTCGTAAAGTGCTGGATAAAAACGGGGTACTTGCTGACAAACTCAGTAGGGAGATAGTAGCTAAAGAGCAATTAGAATCACGAAAGGCAAAAGAACTCATGTCAGGAATCCGCAAGCTTGCCATCCAGTTGGTCAATAGCCCCTCATCTAAAGAGTATTATCTCGACATAAAGGGCAACCCTGAAATCTATCTCCCCTTGGAGCGCAAGCTTGGGGAAAGACCGGAAAACAATTCATTTGTTATGAAGGCAGAACAGGCTCAACTTGCATTGGAAGACCTGGAGGACCTATCAAAAATTTACAATGCTGACTTGATAGACAAGCAGCAATTACTGACCAATATACACGACTTACTGCAGTCAAGATCGCAGGTTTCTCTTCAAGAAGTAGTGAAAGAAAAAGGGCTTAATAAAGGCCTGGCGGAACTGTTGGCTTACGTCACCCTCATAAATGTCGACAACAAATTTTTCATCAATGAGAATATTCGGGAAAACATTCTGTTCAATTTAACGGAGGGAAAGTACCTTGATTTGCCGCAAATCATTTTCACCAGATAGCCTATGGAATACCAAAATCGAAATATTGCTCCCTACGCCAAGTCAGCTGTGAAGCTCCTACAAGGCCCTGTTTTTGAAGATCAGCAAGATGTTTGGAATGAGGTCCTGCAGTATCAGGTCGAACTCACTCAATACTTTGAAAGAATTGCTCTTGAGGTGGTAATTGACAAAAGAGATGGGTACGCCTATCTGAAACAAATCGAACTTGATGAATCAGGAAGCACCATCGGATTAATTCGGAGAATGCCTCTGACTTACGACCTTACATTGGTTTGTGTATTGCTGAGAGAATGGCTTCTCGAATTTGAATCGAGCGACCTGGAAACTGCCAATTTGTACATTACTCCTAAAGAATTCAGGGATCGGATGGAGATGTTTTTCAAAGAGAAAACCAATGAGCTAAAGTTCATCAGGGAACTCAATCGCCACCTGGATCAGTGTGTGGACATGGGATTTTTGAAACTGGTGCATAAGGATGCAACATCTCAGGATGAATACAGATACGAAGTAAAGCGGATACTGAAAGCCAGGGTTACCACAGACGAGCTGTCAAAATTTAAACAACAATTGGAAGATGAACTTAAGTCTGTTTAGCACTAAACCGAGCCAATCCGGCTTTCGCCTCCATGCTTTTGAAGTATGGAACTGGGGAACGTTTGATAAGGACATTTTCTCCATCGAGCCAGGAGGTGAAACCTCTCTGCTTACCGGAGGCAATGGTTCCGGAAAAACAACTTTGGTGGATGGTCTTCTGACCCTGTTACTACCTGAGCGTAGGGCACGAGCATACAATCAGACCGCAGGTGAAAAAGGTGAGCGGACCGAAGAGACCTATTTACTTGGAGAATTTGGGGAAACGGAAAATTCAGACACCAACACACGAGAAGTAAAAAAGCTAAGAGGAGATAAATCAAAGACACAATCGGTGTTAGTGGCCGTTTTTCAAAATGAATCCCAATTCGTCACGCTGGCTCAGGCCCGGTGGTTCTCCGGAAGTGAGTTGAAGAGAAACTTTGTTATCTCTTTTAAGAAGCTTGCCATAAAAGATGACTTTATGCCTTTTGATAGCAATGGAGAGTGGAAAAGGAGATTGAAGCAAAAATACCCCAAGCAAGGAACCAAAGAGCTTCTTTTATCTACCGATAGTCCTGGCGAATATGGTCGATGGATGCGTAAGGCATTTGGAATGAGGTCGGAGAAAGCCCAAACGCTTTTCAATAAAACCATCGGGCTCAAAGTATTGGGTAACCTGGACGAATTTGTCCGGCTGCAAATGCTGGAAGAACGGGAGTCAGAAGAGGAGTTTCAGAAGATCAAAAGCTATTTCAAAACACTCAACGATGCACACCGGGCTATTGAAAAAGCCCATAAGCAAATCGAACTGCTAGCCCCAATCAGGGATAAATCCATCAGGTTAACAACACTGAAAGCAGACTTGATCCATAAAGAAAGTTTCAAACAGACAGCTCCACTTTGGTTTGCCAAAAAGCAAGAGACTTTAATTCGGGAATTCATGGCTTCCATAAATGAGCAAAGACAGGAAAATGAGGGAAAACTTGAGATATTGACCAATAAAGTCGAAGAATTGGATCATAACCGGATAAAGCTTGATGTACAAATTGAATCTGATGAAGTTGGTCGGCAAATCCGTGATTTGGAAAAGGACAATAAGCGGTTCGAACAAGAAAAGTCTGACAGGGAAAAAGAGTTGGGCCTTTACAATCAGCTGGCTGAAAACTTGGAATTTCAGCCAAACCCTCAATCAAGAGAGCTGTTTGATGATCAGAGAAAGCTTGCTTTGGATAAAAAGAAAAAGACGGCAGAAGTATTGGAACAGAATGAGGAGGAGCTCTTTCAAACCAGGAAGGAATTAGATGATGTAAAGACAAAGTTTGATAACCTTTCCAACGAACTGGGTGTATTGAGATCGCAAAAGAACAATATCACCGGTCATCCAGCACGTATTAGAAGCGAAATACTTGAAGCCATCGGGGCAACTGAAAAGGAAATTCCGTTTGTCGGTGAACTCCTAAAAGTTCGGGAGGAAGCCCGGGAATGGGAGTCGGCCATTGAGCGGTTACTTCACAATTTTGCACTAAGGCTTATTGTTCCTGAAGAATATTACCAACATGTCAATCAGTATGTTAAAGAGCATGATTTAAGAGGTAGGATCATCTATCATAAATTCAATAAAAAAGAAGTAGCCCCTCGCATTTTCCAACAGCAGGATGAAAAGGAGTTGATCAACAAGTTGGACTTCAAAACATCCGAATACACTGAGTGGATTAAGAATGAGATCAGTTCAAAGTTCAATTATTTATGTGTTGATGATCTTGAATCGTTCCGGTTGGCAGATAAAGCAATAACCAGAGAGGGGCTAACCAAAAATGCCAGCCGACATGAAAAGGATGACCGACCAGAAGTCAGAAGCCGCCAGCAGTATGTTCTCGGGTGGGATAATAAAGAGAAGATAGCCATCTTAAAAGAAGAAGCAGCCCAGCTGAACGACAAGATCAATACAATTGACAACAGGTTGAAAGCAATAAAAGCGCATCACACAAGGGTGCGCAGGGAAGCAGAAGACCTAACTCGTTTCATTGATTTTAAGGCATTCAAAAAAATAGATTGGTGGTCTTTATCAGCTGAAATTCAAGAGAACAAGCTGAAAATAGAAGAGCTTGAAAAGACCAATGACAGGGTAAACACTCTCAAAAAACAAAGAGAAGAGATCGTTAAGACAATCAAGGCCAAACAGGAAGTGATAAAAAACCTGGAGAAGGAGATCAACCATATTTATTCACAATTAGATATTCAACAGCAAAAATTGAGAGAGGCCAGGGAGGTGATTGACCGTTATGCAGATCTTGAAACAAGTGAAAAATTAGTTGCTTTCGAAGAACACTTTATGGCAGAGATTGAGTGTGACATTGACTCAATAGAAAAAGTCAGAAGTAAAATCATTGGTGAAATCAATCAGGATATCGAACGACTAAGAGATGACATTCGCAAAATCGAAAGTGCCGCTGAAGGCCTGATGAGACTTTTCAAGAATCCTGATAAGGAGATCGTAGAAAAGTTCAGTGATTGGAATTCGGACACCCATCGACTTAGTGATAGTGCCGAGTTTATTGATGAGTACGTCGCTTTACTAGAGAGGATTGAAAAGGAGGAATTGGCTGAATACAAACAACAATTCAAGAAGTACCTGAATGAAGAAATGATTACCAACATGTCTGACTTCCAAATCTGGCTCGAAAGGCAGGAGGAGGATATTGAGGAAAACATCGAGACTTTGAACAAATCGTTAGAAAAGATCAATTTCAATAGCAATCCTCCAACCTTCATCAAACTGCATGTAGAAAAAGACTACTCTCCGAAAGTAAAAGAATTTAGGTTTCGTCTCAATGAATGGAAACCCAATCTGGCAGAGTTTGAGCGCTCAAAGGATGACCGAATATTAGAAGAAAGCTTCAATAAGATCAGGTCCCTTCTTGACGGCTTGACAGAGGATGAAAATCTCAGAAAAGAAGTATTGGATGTTCGAAATTGGTTAAGGTTCAAAGCAGTTGCGCATCATAGAGAGGACCCAACAAAGGTTTTTAGAAGTTTTACAGGAACTGCCAAACTCTCAGGAGGAGAAGGAGCTCAGCTAACCTACACAATTCTTGGCTCTGCGATAGCCTATCAATTTGGCATTCATAGTGAAGGGCTCAATACCAATTCATTCCGGTTCATTTGTGTAGATGAAGCTTTTAGCAAACAGGACGATGAAAAAGCCCAGTTTCTGATGGAGCTCTGTAAACAACTTCATCTGCAAGTGATGGTAGTGTCTCCTGCCAAAGCTGAGGAAGTAGCTATTGTAGAACCTTATATAGCGAGAGTGCATTTCGTACAAAGAAAAGACAACAGGCACTCGGTGGTATATGATATGCCTATTAAACAACTGCAAGAGCAACGGGATCAGTATTTACAATCGGTAATTTAGGATATGATAACGGCAGGTGAAATACGAAAAAAGTCCGAGGGGAAATACCTAGAGGTACTTCAATCTTCTCTGAAAGGAGAAAACTGTTTTCCGCTTATCGTCCGATCCAATAAAGCACTTTCAAAAGACTTCATCCGGATGAGTAAGGAAATTGCGGAGGTCTTTAGTGCTTCGAAGGACAGAAAGGGGTTTGGTTATTCAGTGATTTCAGAACCTGTTAAAACCCGGCAGCATGGTATTCAGGACATACCTAAATCCATCACTTTTGAGAGCCTGCCAGATTACCTGAAATTCCTCAATAAGGAAAAGGAGTACCGTTTGATGATGGAAAATTATAGTTTCATCAAGTCAGAACTACCGCAGCTCGAATCATGGCTGAGAGAAAGCCCAAAGGCCATTTTCGACAACTCAGATGTTTGGCCTGGCCTGATTAAAGTTTGTCAGTGGTTTATCCATTACTTTGAACCAGACAAATACTATATCAGAGAGTTGCCCATTTCTGTCCACACCAAGTTCATTGAAGAGAATAAAACTATTTTGAGGCTCTTGTTGGATGAGCTCGTTCCGGATATTGTTTTGCATTCGGAGAATCTTTTTGAAAAACGATATCGCTTAAAATATGATCAACCTTTAGTCAGATTTCGTTCACTAGATCAGAGTTGTTGGCACATCAGATGCTATGATGACCTAACCCTTCCGATAGAGCAATTTAAAAGAAATCCCATCAATTGCAAAAGGGTATTCATTATTGAAAACAAGATGAATTTTTTAACCTTCCCCCAAACGCCCTTTTCGATAGCAATTTGGGGCAAGGGTTTTGCCATTGAGTCTTTGAAGAATACCGAATGGATGCACGAGAAGGAAATATATTATTGGAGCGATCTAGATGTCCAGGGATTTCAAATGCTTTCTCAATTGCGATCATATTTTCCTCAAGTACAATCTTTTTTGATGAGAATGGAAATAGTGAAAAGATACGAGAAGTTCATTGTAAATGGAACTTCCTCGTCCATAAAACACCCTGCCTATCTTTCAACAGTAGAACTAGATGTCTATATATATCTTTCTCAAAATAATGTCCGCTTAGAACAAGAGAGAATTTCTCAGTACGACATTATAAGGCATATCAACGATCACATTTTTTTGCAGACTAATATTGCTTTGATCAAAGGATAAAATATTAGAAATAGGGAAAAGTTTAAACAGGCATATAATCAATCTATTGAAAGAGAATTATGTCTTTGAGGATCAAATCAAAAACGTTTGATCAGTCATAACAAAAAAAGCCCCCTAAAATGGGAGCTGAGAGTATGAAACCTCGAACCAGAGGATGCGGAGAGAAAACTCCCAGGCACCCCCAAAGGTAGAGAAACGAATACTGAAGGAGCAACGAGGCCAGACACCGCCGAAAAGCCACCAGCTGCCTAACTTGTAACGGAAAATACACTTGTACATAACAGATAAAGTTTGAGTGAACCCCTGGTAACCGCACCAAGGAAAAGCGTTCCTCACGGTTGGACTGAGGCAGATGCAAGGGCTGCCGGAAAAAAATACTACCCGGCGGTTGTGCGGATGAAAGGAGGGAGGGTGGAGGTTTTTTTACGAGCAGGCGAAGCGTACCCTTGCATTCTCCCGAACCAACAACCGTAACTTTGCTTTGGCTTGCGTGTGGTTATGTCATCTGATGTAGAAGATTAAATTGCTTTTTTTTACATTTACAATAAATACGCATTATATGTCTGCAACTTTAACAACTGCTTTAAAAGAAGGTCGATACGTCGATATTTCAGAATTTTCGCCTGGTACCGGCCTAGATTGTGGATGTATTTGTCCCGAATGTGGCAACAAAGTTGGTTCAAGAATTTATAGAGAAAGGGAAAGCTGTTTCTTTCATTTTGATGACTCCTTGATATGTGCTGGAGGTCAAAAAGAAACTGAAATTCATTTAGAAGCAAAAAAAATCCTTGAACGAAATAACCATTTGCAGTTACCAAATTATGACAACAAAAGCTGTGAGCAGAAATTCGCTTATAAAGAAGTTAAACTCGAAAATCGACTTGGTAAAATTAGACCAGATATAGTTTTAAGAAGTGAACAACAAGAGCTTATTGTAGAAGTCGCAGTCACATGTTTTATAAAAGAAAACTCTGATAAACTTTCAATATTAAAGAGCCAAAATATACCTACAATTGAAATAGATTTGAATGAATACCACAAATCTGAGGAAAACATCAATAAAGTTAAAGATAAGCTGCAAGATGAAATAATTGAAAAAGTAAGATTAAAGCAATGGATTGTAA
>CAMPJM010000068.1 GCA_946886805.1 uncultured Flammeovirgaceae bacterium
GTATAATTTCATAAATATGCATTTTTATAGTAGATATAGGGTGGCATTTATTTTACTTGCAGGCATAGCCTTGTCTGCTTGTTCTGCAGAAGGAGATGATCCAGGCGTTGAATATGCACCACAGATGTATCATTCAGTTCCTTATGAGCCGCTTTCTCAGATTCAGGACAAGGAGATTGGAGAATGGTTGAGCTCGGATGAAAATTCTGAACATGCAGAGTTTTTTAATTCCAATCCATATAACCCGCATGGCATGACCATGCGGAAACCAGTAGAAAATACTGTTAGAAGGTCTACCGGATATTTGCCTCTTACTATTCCTGGTGATAGCGTAGGAAGCACCTATTGGTTGGACTATGCCTCAGTTAACCTAAAGAGTCCTTATGACTCAGTAAGTACTGAACAAGGTGAAGCTGTTTTACAAGAAGGGACATTATTGTATAACCGATTTTGTTTTCCATGCCATGGTGGTGCAGGTCAAGGCGATGGACCTGTAGGTAAGGTGATGCTAGGTGTACCTTCGTTCACGGCCGGCAGATACAGTTCTATGACCAAAGGACATATTTTTCATGTGATTACCTATGGAAGAGGCAGAATGCACCCATATGCATCTCAAGTTGACATTGAGGAAAGATGGAAAATAGTAGAATATGTACAACAACTTCAAAATCAATAAATAAAATTACGAAGGAGGGAGGCGAATTGGATTAATAGTGGATTGATCTGGTTCCTGTTCTAAAATTGTAAATAGAAAATACATCAAATATGGCTGAAGAGAAATTCATATTTACCGCCGGTGCAAAAAAGAGGTTATCTATTATTGGCATTGCAGGCCTTATCTTTTTGATAATAGGAGTGGTTATGTTTATTTCCGGTTCTCATGGAGGAGGACATGGTGAAATAGCAGGCGAAGGGGCGCATCATGGCTTTCATTGGTCAAAACGAATCTGGGCCAATTTATGGATTAACAATGTTTATTTCACCGGACTCGCAATAATTGGGGTTTTCTTTGTAGCGCTTCAATATGTATCGCAGGCTGGTTGGTCGGCGGCTTTTAAAAGAGTCCCAGAAGCATTCGGTAGTTGGTTGCCTATTGCGGGGATTTTGATGTTAGTTGTATTTTTGGTGGCTAATCATGACTTATTTCATTGGACTCATGAATACTTATATGACAAAAATGACCCAAGATACGACGAAATTATTGCTGGGAAGGAAGGCTTTCTAAACTATTGGTTTTACCTCGGCAGACTGGTACTGTATTTTGTTCTTTGGTATTGGTTTCATAAGTTGATCAGAAGGGAATCATTGGCAGAAGATATCAATGGTGGTACTGTTCATTATTATAAAATGATAAAGTACTCGGCAATATTTATTGTTATTTTTGCTATTACTTCTTCTACTTCTGCCTGGGACTGGGTGATGTCAATAGATACCCACTGGTTTAGTACAATGTTTGGTTGGTATGTTTTTGCCAGTTGGTTTGTGTCTGGCTTATCTGCCATCACTTTGGCAGTTGTTTTGTTAAAGGAAGCTGGATATTTGAAACTGGTGAATACAAGTCAGCTCCACGACCTTGGAAAATATATATTTGCTTTTAGTATCTTTTGGACTTATATCTGGTTTTCTCAGTTCCTTTTAATTTATTATGCGAACATTCCGGAGGAATCTATCTACTTTGTAGAAAGGTTAAGCAGTGATTACTATTCTCCAATATTTTTCATAAATCTGTTGCTAAACTTTTTCTTTCCCTTCTTGGTTTTCATGACGAGAGAGTCTAAGCGGCAATTCATTTTCCTTAAAATTGTATCTATCGTTGTTTTGGTTGGCCACTGGTTGGATTTTTACCTTATGGTTACCCCTGCAACATTAGCTGAAAACGGCAATTTCGGTTTGATCGAAATTGGTATAACCATGATTTATCTGGCAGCATTTGCTTTTACTGTTATGTTAAGTCTATCTAAAGCTCCTTTAGTAGCTAAGAACCATCCAATGTTGGAAGAGAGTATTCATCATCATATTTAATTTGTAAATCGTTAAATGGCTTATGATTAAAGATGTGGTAGTTGAATTTTAAATGAATTCTTATATCATATTCAAGTTTCAAAAATCTAATTAAAATATATATGTTTGAGATTGTTATTGGGGTCGGCGTTTTACTGGTTATTGCCATACTCTATACATTATTTAGGGTCTATACACTATTAAATGTTGCAAGTGGTTCTGACAAAAAGAAGGTTTCTTCCAGCAATAAAATAAATGCAATACTATGCTTGGTCTTCCTGTTGTTTTTCGGCGGATTGTTCTTTTGGTATTCATTCGCATTTTATGAAGAATATACCTTGCCTGTTGCCTCCGAGCATGGAGTTCTGATCGATGATATGTTTTGGGTTACAATGTGGATAACAGTAATAGTTTTTGTAGTTACACACGTTCTCCTTTTCTTCTTTGCATTCCGATACCAACACAAGGAAAAGGCCTCTGCTTATTTTTATCCTGATAATACAAAGCTTGAAATTTTATGGACAATGATTCCAGCTGTCGTGCTAACTATTCTTGTTTTTTCAGGCCTCAAGACGTGGAATTCAATAACTTCTGATGCTCCTGAAGAAGCAGAAGTTATTGAGATTATGGGATATCAGTTTGCTTGGTCTGTTAGGTATCCAGGTAAGGACAATGAACTTGGCGATTATGATTATAGATTGATCGATGCAAGTAATCAGATGGGAATTGATTTTACGGATCGAGCTTCTTTTGATGACTTTATCCCACGGGAGATTCATGTTCCTAAAGGACAGCCTGTTCTTCTAAAAATTAGAGCGCGTGATGTTCTACATAGTGTATACATACCTCATTTTAGATTGAAAATGGATGCGGTACCAGGTATGCCCACTAGGTTCTGGTTCGTGCCAACCAAAACTACAGCAGAAATGAGGGAGGAATTGAATGATCCTGAATTTGATTACGAATTAGCTTGTGCTGAATTGTGTGGAAGAGGGCATTTTTCCATGCGAATGATTGTTGTTGTGGATGAACCTGAGGATTATGAAGCATGGAAAAAGGAACAGGAACCATGGTTATCAAGAAATCCCGACTATTTGTCAAAAGTGCCTTCAGATTTGAAGGAATTAGCTTTGGTTTCCGCTGGTTTGGAATCAGGAAGTGCATCTGAAACTGAAAAATAGAGAAGAAGTTAAAGTATCTTCAAAAAATATAATTATTAAATAATATGTCTTCAACAGATAACCATTTACATGCCAGTGAATCTCATGCGCATGAAGATCATGAGCATGACCACGAACATACTGATAGTTTTATATCAAAATATATTTTCAGTCTTGATCACAAAATGATCGCCAAGCAATACCTGCTTACGGGTATTTTGTGGGCTTTGTTGGGAGGATTGCTTTCTATAATATTCAGGCTTCAATTAGGTTTTCCCGGAATGAGCCAGGAATGGTTAAGGCCATTTTTAGGGGATTGGATTACGGAAAGCGGTAAAATTGACTCTGAATTTTATCTTGCGTTGGTAACCATGCACGGTACCATTATGATATTCTTTGTACTGACAGCTGGTTTGAGCGGCACTTTTGCCAATTTCCTGATTCCGTTGCAAATCGGTGCAAGGGACATGGCTTCTGGCTTTATGAACATGCTTTCTTACTGGTTCTTTTTCCTGGCCAGTATAATTATGCTATCGTCAATGTTTATTGAAACAGGGCCAGCAGCAGGTGGTTGGACAGTTTACCCTCCACTAAGTGCTTTACCACAGGCAATACAGGGTTCTCAATTAGGAATGACCCTCTGGTTGGTTGCGATGGTATTCTTTATTGTATCAACATTATTGGGAGGTATAAATTATATAGCTACGATCATAAACCTTAGGACCAGGGGAATGTCTTTCTCCAAACTTCCTTTGACTATTTGGGCATTATTCCTAACAGCAGTTATAGGTCTTCTTTCTTTCCCTGTTTTATTTGCAGGGGCATTGCTTTTGGTGTTTGACAGAAGTTTCGGAACAAGTTTTTATCTTTCTGATATTTATATAGGCGGCGAAGCTTTACCAAACCAAGGTGGAAGTGCTATTCTTTACCAGCATTTATTCTGGTTTTTAGGTCACCCTGAGGTGTATATAGTTCTATTGCCTGCTCTCGGTATAGTTTCCGAAGTTATTGCCACCAATTCGCGAAAGCCAATTTTCGGTTATCGTGCGATGATTGGTTCTTTGCTCGGAATCGTTATCCTGTCATTTGTTGTTTGGGCGCATCATATGTTTGTATCAGGGTTGAGTCCATTTTTGGGATCGGTATTCATGCTCCTTACGTTGATAATTGCAGTACCGTCCGCCGTAAAAGTGTTTAATTACCTGGCTACACTTTGGCGTGGTAATATCATATTTACGCCAGCGATGTTATTTGCAATAGGGTTTGTATCGGTGTTTATTTCAGGAGGTATTACCGGTATTTTCCTTGGTAACTCGTCAATTGATATTCAGTTGCATGATACATATTTTGTGGTAGCGCATTTCCACCTTGTAATGGGTAGTGCTTCATTCTTCGGGATGTTAGCGGGTGTCTACCATTGGTTCCCAAAAATGTATGGCCGAATGATGGATAGAAAGTTAGGCTATGTCCATTTCTGGCTCACCTTTATTGGTGTATACATGGTGTTCTTTCCAATGCATTATATAGGAATAGCTGGTTATCCAAGAAGATATTACTCTTTCACTAATTTCGATGCATTTAGCTCCTTTACTGATCTTAATATGTTCGTCAGTATTTCTGCAATAGTTACGTTTGTAGCCCAGTTTATCTTTCTTTTCAATTTCTTCTACAGCATGTATAAAGGACGACGGGCTCCATCCAATCCATGGCATTCAAACACTTTGGAATGGACAACACCCATTGAGCCAGGGCATGGTAACTGGCCTGGAGCTATACCATCGGTTTACAGATGGCCTTATGACTATAGTAAACCAGGTGCAAAAGAAGACTTTATTCCTCAGCATATTCCGTTTGGGCTGACGCCAGAATCTAATCTTCCTCATGAAAATGAGTTGATAGACATGGAAAAACATGATGATGCAGAAGTTATAGATGAAACAAAGGATAACCATTAATTCAGGTTTTTCTTTATCTGGATATATAAATTGATAATCAACCCAAACCTTGGAGAATAAAGCTCAAAAAGGTGAAGTACGCTTCATAAGGTTAGGTATAATAACAATTGCTGCCGTTTACCTTTTGATATTGGTTGGAGGTATTGTTAGAAGTACAGGTTCCGGAATGGGATGTCCTGATTGGCCTAAATGTTTTGGCAGCTGGGTACCTCCGGGAGATGTCAGTGATTTACCTGAGGATTACAAGGAAATATATGCGAGCAAGCGGGCCGTTAAAAATGACCGCTTCTCTGATTACCTTGAGTTTTTTGGGTTTTCCGAATTGGCGACAAAAATCCGAACTGACGAATCTATTTTGGTAGAGGCAGATTTTAATAGTACAAAAACCTTAATTGAGTATTTTAATAGATTACTAGGTGCGATAATAGGTGTTTTGATAATTGCCACCTTTGTTAGTTCTTTATTTTATTGGAAAAGGAAACGCTCAATTACCATTATTGCATTCCTGAGTTTAATCCTTGTTATATTTCAGGGTTGGATCGGATCCATTGTGGTTTCTACCAATTTGCTCCCCTGGATGATAACCATTCATATGTTGCTGGCTTTCTTATTACTGCTTCTTTTAATAAACGCAGTATACAAGGCAGTTCCTGTTACGGGTTTGTTTCGGAAGAAGAAAATGGTTTCCATTAAGCTCGTTTTGATTCTTTGCCTTGCAACGTTATTAATTCAGGTTGTTTTGGGAACACAGATTAGGGAGGAAATTGATGTAATTGCTAACGCGTTCAATCAGGCAAACAGGGATAGTTGGATAGGGGAGTTGGGATTGGATTTTTATCTTCATCGCTCCTTTTCGTTGGCGATTTTGGCATTGCATGTTTGGCTCGTTTATTTGTTGGTGAAGAATGTGGGAAAAAAAGATACTTCAAAAGGAAGTATCCTATATTACCTTATTTACATACTTATAGGTTCTATTGTTTTAGAAATAGGAACGGGAGTTATAATGGCCTATTTTGCCATACCTCCTTTTGCGCAGCCAATACATTTATTATTGTCTTCGGTGATATTTGGAGTGCAATATTTACTTTATTTAATGATTAATGAAAAGGCTACGATTCCATTTGAATCACATTCAAATGATTGGCCACAGAAACATAAATTTATCTCTTAATATATTTAAAAGGTAGAGAAAGAGGAGTTTGATATGATTACAAGTAGAGTTAAAGCGATTGATAGTTGGGGATACTTTGGGGCGAAAGCAAAAGCTTATTTTGAATTGGTGAAGTTTAGGTTATCGTTTCTAGTGGCTTTCTCATCGGCTTTTGGCTACATGCTTGCCGTAAGAGGGAGTATAGATTATCTGAGTTTCATAATGTTATCCATTGGTGGGTTTTTAGTTTCAGGTGCTTCTATCACAATTAATCAGATTCTGGAAAAGGACCTTGATAAATTAATGACGAGGACGATGAACAGGCCTTTACCTACTTATCGACTTCAGGTGAACGAAGCGATAGTATTTGCTATGGTGATAGGTGCCATCGGCCTAGGGATGTTGTTGCAATTCACCAATATGCTTACCACCATTCTTGCAATGGTTTCTATGATCTTGTACAGCTTTGTTTATACTCCTTTAAAGAGGGTAGGTCCCATTGCAGTATTGGTCGGCGCATTTCCTGGTGCACTTCCTCCCTTGTTGGGCTGGGTAGCGGCAACCGGTGAAATTACTTACGAAGCCTTGCTGATTTTTGGAATTCAATTTATATGGCAGTTTCCTCATTTCTGGGCTATTGCCTGGGTAGCTGATGAGGATTATAAAAAGGCCGGTTTCAAATTACTGCCTTCCGGCGGAAAAAAGGACATAAGCACCGCTATTCAAATTATGATATACACGCTTTTTTTAATCCCCTTAGGATTGTTACCTGCCATTTTTGGGCTTACGGGAATTAAATCAGCGATCATTGTTACTGTATGCGGTGTATTATTTTTAAGCCAAACTTTTTATTTGATGAAAGATTGTTCACGTAAATCTGCTCTTAAAATAATGTTTGGCTCATTTATATATTTGCCTGTTGTGCAAATCGCCTATTTATTAGATAAGGTTTAAGTGCTTTATTGTAGAAATAATTGAATTTGAAATAGCGTTGTTGAACTGATAAAGTTAATGAAACTGTTACAGCCGTAATAGGTTAATTACATTATCAAATAGAGGGATTATAATAATGGATAAAGATTTAAAACTAGAATTAGAAAACGAACCGATTCAGCCGCTTTCAATGCATCCGCAGAAGTTTGCTTTGTGGTTGTTTTTAGTGAGCGTGGTAATGATTTTTGCATCACTGAGCAGTGCATATATAGTAAGAAGGGGAGAAGGGAATTGGCTTGATTTTGATTTACCTTCAATTTTCTATTATACTTCCGGCATTATTATTTTAAGTAGTATAACAATGCAATGGGCGTATTTTGCTGCAAAAAAAGATAACCTCGACGGACTTAAAATCGCCTTGGTATTGACGTCAATATTAGGCGCTTGTTTTTTGGTTGGGCAGGTAATAGCGTGGGAGAAACTGATAGAAATGCAGGTGTATTTCGTCGGAAACCCTTCCGGTTCCTTTTTATACGTATTGACGGGCGTACACGGATTGCATTTGGTAAGTGGCATCGTGTTTCTGATAATTGTGTTAGTTTTGGCTTTTAAATATAAAGTTCACTCCAAAAGCCTTGTTCGCATAGAGATGTGTGCGACTTACTGGCATTTTTTGGGCGCTCTTTGGTTATATTTGTTTTTCTTTTTATCATTCAATCATTAATTGATTAATTAAATTAAATTATATGTCTGGTACTGCTACTGCTGTTGGAAAACCTACAAGAAGTATTTGGGATGGTGGTCAATCTCCCTTGAAGGCAAGTTACGGAAAACTGATGATGTGGTTTTTCTTACTGTCCGATGCTCTTACTTTTTCCGCATTACTTATTTCTTATGGTTTAATTAGGTTTGCCCATCCTGTTTATACAGGCGAGGTTGAAAATTTTGTTTTCTCTCAGGACCACTGGCCTATTCCTGAAATGGTATTTGAAGCTGTGCCATTTCTCCATGGCGTGCATTTACCTTTGGTATTTGTGGGTATAATGACCTTTGTCCTTATCTTAAGTAGTGTTACAATGGTTTTGGCGGTGGAAGCCGGGCAAAGAATGGATAAAGAGGCTGTTCAGAAATGGATGCTCTGGACTATTATTGGAGGGCTTACCTTTTTGGGCTGCCAGGCCTGGGAATGGTCACATTTTATTCACGGCACAGAAGAAGGAGCAGAGGTAATGAGGCTGGTTAACGGGCAATGGGTGAAAGATGTCGTCTTCGGAGCCAATCTAACTGTTAATCAATATGGTCCTCCGGATTTTGCTAACTTGTTCTTTTTTATTACTGGTTTCCACGGAGTTCACGTAACCAGCGGTGTATTTTTAAATATCTTAATCTTTTACAATACTGCAACTGGAGTTTATGAGAAAAGAGGTCATTACGAAATGGTCGAGAAGGTTGGGCTGTACTGGCACTTTGTAGATTTAGTTTGGGTATTTGTATTTACTTTCTTCTATCTTGTTTAAATTTGGCCGTTAGCCGAGTTAGTAAACTCCACTTTTAATCGAATAAGGTCATATATAGAATCATAATAATAATAATTTAAGAAATGGATTCACATGAAACTGCACACCAGGTAACTGTTAAACCTGTAGACAAAGAAAAAGTAAGGAAAATATGGATGGTTGCTTTGATACTTGCTGTTGTTACGGGTATTGAATTTTTGCTTGCTTTTACTATGGATGCTGGAACTTTGCGTACAGCAATATTTATAGGACTTACTATTGTTAAAGCATTTTATATAGTGGCTGAATTTATGCATTTGCGTCACGAGGTAAAAATATTGATTTGGTCAATTTTGCTTCCATTGGTGTTTGTTGTTTGGCTAATTATCGCCCTTTTAGTAGAAGGTAATGCTATTTACGATGTGCGTTTTTAAAATGCTGATATTTCATAGCTATTTCTAACTGTCTCTATTCTTTTATAAAGAATAAATAAAAATTTATGAATTTTTCCTGGAAAACCGGTGTGCTCTTGTTAATACTTGCCACACCGGTTTTGATTTATTTATTCCTACAGAGTTTTGGGAGTAATTCATACGCCATCCCTGTTTATTACGAAGAAGGTGTAGTTTCTTCACTACAAAACTGTTCTTTTTCTGAGGGGCAACATCATATTCCTGATTTTGAACTCGTTACTCAGGATGGTGGCGACATTTCAAACAAGATTTTAGAGAACAATATTACAGTTGTAGACTTCTTCTTTACCTCTTGTCCCGATATCTGTCCCATTATGACTTCTGAATTAAGTCGTGTGCAGGAAGTATTTAAAGATAACGAAACAGTCAATATGCTTTCTTTTACCGTTGATCCGGCCTATGATAGTCCGCAAGTCCTGAAAGACTATGCAGAAGAGTTCGGTATAGACACCTTGCAATGGAAATTTATTACTGGTGATAAAGAAGAGATTTATTCGTTGGCGAGATGCGGGTTTTTATTGCCGGTAGTCGATGGCGACGGAAGCAAGTCCGATTTTATACACAGTGAAAAAGTTATACTTGTAGACGGTAAAAAGAGGATTAGAGGGTATTATGATGGCACCGACAGAAACGAAGTCGATAGACTAATAACAGAAATCAATATTTTATTAACAGAGTAATTCCTGACACTATAAATTACGGCCGCTCAGAAATGTTGACAGCAAAAAAGGACAATAAATATCTATGGATTATATGGATTTTATCAATATCCATCCCTCTTTTTATTGCCATTTTATTTTTTATCCCCACCGAGACCGGTTTGCAAAATGACTGGGTTTCGTATATTCCACATGTAAATGGATTTTTGAATTCCGTAACGGCTATTGTGCTTATATGTGGTTTCTTCTTTATCAAAAAGGGACGTATAGATTATCATAAATTGTGTATGTTAACAGCTTTTGCGCTCGGCTCGCTTTTTCTGATTCTATATGTTATCTATCATTCCTCAGCTCCGTCTACAGTATTTGGTGATCTAGATGGTAATGGTGTGCTAGAAGAAGCAGAACGAACGCTTCTAGGTGGTATTAGAACGGGATACTTGGTGATTTTACTTTCTCATATTTTATTAGCTATTATTGTGGTACCTTTTGTATTATTAGCTTTATTTTATGCGCTCACCGGGAAATTTGATAAACATAAGCGAATAGTAAAATACACCTTGCCAATCTGGTTATATGTTTCTATATCTGGCGTAGTGGTCTATTTGATGATAAGTCCTTATTATCAATAATAGGTGGATTAGCTT
Source organism: uncultured Flammeovirgaceae bacterium (assembly GCA_946886805.1). Next base: position 10,475 of record CAMPJM010000068.1, read on the forward strand.
AGAACTTATGGTTCCTCTTGCTTGTTAGAGTTTTGAAATGAGGAGATTATGATATTTTCAGTTCACATTAGTTATTATGGGTATTAAAAATATAATTTATCGATTATTTGCGTTGTTGTTCATTGGCTTTTTAACGTCTTTTCAGACGATAATGGCTCAATGCGCTATGTGTCGTGCGACTGTTGAAAACAATGTTAGTAATGGCGATGTGGGTTTGGCTTCCAATTTGAATTTGGGGATTCTCTATTTATTTGTGACCCCCTATGTTGTAATTGCCGTAATTGCGTTTTTCTGGTACAAAAAAAGTAAAGAACATGCCAAAAAAGTCAGTCTTTCAAGCTATTATAAAAGAAAAATGCCCCAGGTGTAGGCTAGGCGACATGTTTGCTTATTCGGCCTTGAAGGTCACCAAATTCGATAAGATGCACAGTCATTGTCCCTACTGTAAACTTAAGTTCGAAGTAGAACCGGGCTTTTTTATTGGCGCCATGTACATAAGCTATGTAATGGTGGTCAGTTTGATGTTTTTATTTGGGATAATTTTATTTTATATCTTTTCGGATCCTCCGACCTGGGTATATCTCATTACATTTCCTACAGTCGTCATTATTTTACTTCCCTTTATCTTCAGGTATTCACGAGTTTTGTACCTATATGCTTTTGGCGGCGTATCATATAATGGGAATTTATAATCTTAACTGGTATAATTATTGGAAAAATGGTTAAGTTGCTTGCAATAAGCAAGGTTCTATACATTGAGATATTATATTTCGAAATATAAGCATTTAATTTTATCCATAGTACTTTTAACGATAGCCCTATTGTTAAAGGCTTATTTTGTGGATGAAACCAAAAATCAAATCCAATTTGCGAAGGCAGTCGAAGAAAGGATCAATGAAGAACTAAAGATCATTCATGAGGATCTTAAAAGAATTTCCGCTCATTTACAAAAAACTGAAGAATACAGTTTTTCCCGACTAAGTTTAGCCACCAAATACCCTTACTTCATTTTTCATAAAGGCAACCTGGTCTATTGGTCCGACTTTAATTTTGTCCCCGATTATAACAATGTAGCTGGCGAATATGATTACCAATTTATAAACCTAAAAAGCGGTCAATTTGTAAGTCATAAAATTACCGTCGAAAAGGACCACACTGCTTTTGAAGTGGTTTCTCTTCTAAGGGTTATCAATCAAAATAAAATAGACAATAGTTATTTGGATTCTGGCTTCAACAGGAAGTTGTTTTCCAATACCAGTATCAGTATAAAAGGGTTTTCTTCTCCCGGGGACGCCAATATAAATGCCGAAAATGGTAAATATTTGTTTTCTATTGATTTTTTAAGAGGCTTTGAATTTACGCCCGTCGTTCAAAAAATATTAGTGGTTTTTTTGATTGTCACTTCCATCATATTTTTTGTTATCTATATCATTCAGGTAGTCAACGGGCTATTTATAAGAAGGAAAATATTATCAGCGCTAATGCTTTTAGGTGTAAGCCTTGGCTTTATAAGGGGAACGATGTTGTTTTTCGATTTTCCGTATGCCATGACCGAAATCGCCCTTTTCAATTCCAGGTATTTTGCATCTTCTGTTTTCAACCCTTCACTTGGCGATCTATTGCTAAATAATTTAGTGCTTTTAACTATTGTTTATTTCTTAGCAAAAAATGCTGGACGTATTCAATACAAAAAGTTGTTTCAAAATTTGAACGGAGTTTCCCGATTCGCCTGTGCGGTTCTGCTGGTTGTAATCAGTTATGCAGCTTTGTATTTCGAATTTTATATTATCAGAACCC
>CAMPJM010000069.1 GCA_946886805.1 uncultured Flammeovirgaceae bacterium
TATTGTCCATTCCCCAACTTCTGTTCCAATAGGCTGATTGCCAGCTAATGTTGTATTATCGATACAAACATTCTGATCAGCACCAGCAACGGCAACTGTAATTTCATCTACAGTTATAGTTACGTCATCTGAACTGGATGCACAAATTCCGTTGTTATCACTTACAGTCCAAGTTAAGGTATTGGCTCCTGCTGATAAATTGTTAACAGAAGTATTTGGATCATTTACATCGTCATATATTATTAAAGGATTCGTAGAACCCCAGGTCCCGGTTTCACCTGCTTTTAAAGGATTTCCTGAAAGTGTAGTCGTTAAAGCACAAACGGTCTGGTCTGCACCGGCATTGGCTATGGTGAGGTCTGTGAAATTGATCGCTACCACATCTGAGGTTGGGGAACAAACGCCACTTGGATCGCTTATCGTCCAGATAAATTCATTAACTCCTTCGGACAACCCGGTTACCGTAGTGTTATAAACAGTTGCATCTGTAAAAGTTCCTGTGCCAGTTGTTACTGTCCATTCTCCTGTTTCTCCTGGCGCAGGTTCATTGGCAGCCAATGTAGTATTGTCGATACAGATATCCTGATCAGCACCAGCAACGGCAACTGTAATTTCATCGACTGTTATGATTACATCATCTGAATTAGGCGCACATATTAGATTGTCATCGCTTACTGTCCAAGTAAGGGTATTGGCGCCTGCTGATAAATTGTTAACAGAAGTGTTTGGATCATTTACATTCGCAAATGTTACTGAGGGATCAGTTGAACTCCATGTCCCCGTTTCATTTAATTTTAAAGGATTTCCTGAAAGTGTTGTGGTTACATCACAAATGGTTTGGTCTGCACCGGCATTGGCTATGGTAAATTCAGTAACTATAATATCAGATAAAGAAACAGTACATCCATTCGCATCTTCAATATCAACAGAATATGTACCAGCTGAAAGTGTGTTTATATGATCTTCCTGCGAGGGCAGCCCATTTGACCAGGTGTAGGTATAAGGTGCCGTTCCGCCTGTAACGGTTAAATTGATAGAGCCACTTCCAGAACCATCACAATCCGGGGATATAATTGGTGGGGTATCGGTTACTGACAGTGGATCTGGTTGTCCAACCATGATATTGCTTCTTTGAACCTCATTACAACCAGGAGGAAAGAGAGGGTTACTAGACGTTACTCGAACTCTGTATTGACTTGAGTTAAAAATTCCAAAAGTAGGATGAGCAGTATTATTTTCTAAACTAAATGTAAATTTGTTAGAGCTTACGCTACCCGCATCATATAAAGGAAATTCACCACTTACTGTAACTAATACCAATTCATAATAAAAAGGTCCAGTCCCATCTACAACTTCAATAGCTATAGATCCATCGTTACCCCCGTAACACGAAACATCATTAGTAGTAATAATTACATTTGAAATACATTGGGCATTTAATTTATTAAAACTCAATAGGGATAATCCTAATGATAATAATGTAAATATTATATATATCTTCCTCATAATTATTGCTTCTTAATTGAGATTCCAGCTAACTGCAAAAACTGACACATAGGATCCTTGATCTCAGTGTATTCCACCAGTATCTTATAATTGCCCTCATTTAAGTCTTCAAAGACTACCAAATCTGAATTGGAACCTTCTATAGTCTTTATCAAAGTTTTACCCTTCCCTGAAATTGAAAATAAATTGGCCTCAAAAGATCCCGATCCTTCTATCTGGGCCTCTATTCTTCCCATATTTTGTATACTCGCTGGAGATGTTTTAACAATTTGTATCTTATTACCACAATTTACCTCCTGCGCCCATGTTGACTTTATGCAACAAAAGGAGAAGAAGAGCATTAAAATTGAAACTTTAAGTTTTAAATTACCTTTCATATTATTATAGTCATTAAGGTGATGTGCTCCTGAGTCATCATTTTTGCACTTTATTATTAATCTTTTCATACCCTGTCTTATATCGAAAACGCTTTACAATGCATGCATGCAAAGCTTCTGCGATACAGGATATCCGCTTTATTTACTTTAGAAATATACAAGGAGGTTTATTGGAAAATTATAATAATAGCTGTCAAAACTTACAAATGAGAGAGATATGCGTACAAAAAATGAATTTTATCGTCTATTTGATAACCAGTTGGTTAAATATTCACCGGCTTATTAAAATGATTCTAAATATCACAGGGCAAGTTTTAATATTTAGCATATTTCGTAACTTAGCGGCTCTAAAGATTGTATAGTTTTATATAATCTTATTATTCACTATATATTTAAATTCTAATCATGGCTTTTGATATTGATATGATCAAGGCTGTATATACCCGAATGGGTAAGCGAGTTGATACAGCAAGAAAAATTGTAGGCAAACCTTTAACTTTGGCGGAAAAGATCCTCTATTCTCATCTATACGATGGAGAAGTTACTGAGGCTTATGAACGTGGTAAATCTTACGTTGATTTTGCTCCTGATAGAGTAGCTATGCAAGATGCAACGGCTCAAATGGCATTGCTTCAGTTTATGCAAGCAGAAAAACCTCAGGTAGCTGTTCCATCAACTGTTCATTGTGACCACCTGATCCAGGCCGAAATAGGCGCGCAAGCGGATCTAAAAAAAGCCAATACCATTAATAAGGAAGTATATGATTTTTTATCTTCAGTATCTAATAAATATGGATTGGGTTTCTGGAAGCCCGGTGCTGGGATTATTCACCAGGTAGTTTTAGAAAATTATGCATTCCCAGGCGGCTTGATGATCGGTACTGATTCCCATACACCAAATGCTGGTGGATTAGGAATGGTAGCCATTGGTGTTGGCGGTGCTGACGCAGTAGACGTAATGGCAGGAATGGCATGGGAATTGAAATTCCCGAAATTAATCGGTATAAAACTTACAGGTAAGTTAAGTGGCTGGACTTCCCCTAAAGACGTAATATTAAAAGTTGCTGGTATTTTAACTGTAAAAGGTGGTACAGGTGCTATTGTAGAATATTTTGGAGAGGGTGCCGACTCATTGTCCTGCACAGGAAAAGGAACTATATGTAACATGGGAGCTGAAATCGGGGCAACTACCTCAGTTTTTGCTTACGGTGAGAAAATGAGGGAATATCTAATTTCAACAGAAAGGGAAGATGTTGCCAATGAAGCTGACAAAGTAATTGAGCATTTAAGAGCCGATGAAGAGGTTTACGCCAATCCTGAAAGCTATTATGATCAGGTTATCGAAATCAATCTTTCTGAACTAGAACCGCATGTCAATGGACCTTTTACTCCTGACGCAGCATGGCCTTTATCTCAGTTTGCACAAACTGTCAGAGAAAAAGGATGGCCAGCAAAGTTAGAAGTGGGATTGATAGGGTCTTGTACAAACTCATCTTATGAAGATATTACGAGAGCAGCTTCAATTGCAAGACAGGCAGTTGATAAAAAACTAGCTGCAAAAGCTGAATTTACTGTTACACCAGGCTCAGAACTTGTGAGATACACCACTCAAAGAGATGGCTTACTGCAGGTGTTCGAACAAATGGGAGGCGTAGTATTAGCAAATGCATGTGGCCCCTGTATAGGCCAGTGGGCTCGCCATTCTAATGATCCAAACAGAAAAAATAGTATCCTCACCTCTTTTAACAGAAACTTTGCTAAGAGAAATGATGGGAATCCGAACACGCATGCATTTGTTGCATCTCCGGAAATCGTTACTGCCTTAACCATTGCTGGTGATCTTACATTTAATCCCATGACAGACACTCTTATTAACGCTGACGGTGTTGCTGTAATGCTTGATGAACCTCAAGGTGTTGAGTTGCCTGTTAATGGTTTTGCTGTCGAGGATGCAGGATATCAGGCCCCTGCTGAAAATGGTGAAGGAATTCAGGTGATTGTAGATCCAAGTTCAGACAGACTTCAGTTGTTAGCTCCGTTTAACGCTTGGAAGAAGGAGGACTTTATGGGAATGAAGCTGTTAATCAAAGCAAAAGGCAAATGTACTACTGACCATATTTCAATGGCAGGTCCATGGTTGAAATACAGAGGCCATTTAGATAACATTTCTAACAATATGCTAATTGGAGCAATCAATGCTTACAACGATGCAACCAACAAAGTAAAAAATCAGGTTACGGGAGAGTATGATGAAGTTCCTGCCGCAGCCAGGATTTATAAAGCAAAAGGAATAGGCTCTGTAGTAGTTGGAGATGAAAACTATGGCGAAGGCTCATCAAGAGAACATGCTGCAATGGAACCTCGTCATTTGGGAGTAAGAATGGTTCTGGTTAAATCATTTGCCAGAATCCACGAAACCAACCTTAAAAAACAAGGTATGTTGGGCGTGACCTTTGCTAATCCTGCTGATTATGATAAAGTTAGAGAAGACGACACTATTGATGTCCTTCATTTGGACCAGTTTAAGCCCAATGAACCTCTAACCGTAGCACTAAACCATGCGGACGGAAGCAAGGATCAAATCCTCGTAAATCATACGTACAATGAAGGACAGATTGCCTGGTTCTGGTCTGGGTCTGCTTTGAATGTTATAAAAGAAAAGCATAACCAGAGTATCTGATTAAGAGGCTAAGTAGCTTATTTATAAAATTAAAAGGGGTAAAATTATTTGCCCCTTTTTTTATTTGCGAGTTGATCAAGCGGAAAAGTTGGGAAGTACCGTCAAAAAATCTTAATCTCTAACCTTAGGCTACAAAATTATCTGCCAGACAATCTAAAGCCCTGCTGTAATGTAGTTTTTGTGACCCTCTGGCCGGGTGGCCTCGTTTCTGGATTTACAACCCGATTTCATCCGCACGGGACTCCGCTGACCCAAAGATTAAATCAAAGGTTGAAAATCCATAAACTGGGTCGAAAAGCATGCTTCAGAGGAAGTAATAGCTCTGCACCCTGTCGCATCATTTTTTTTATATCGTTGGTGGAAAAACTTTAAAATTTTGTTAACTGTCTTTAGATGCCGTTTGTGTTCATTTAGCCTTAATCAAGGTTTTGTGCGAACGCTCCCCGGAATTGTTGCTTGACCCTTTGTTTATAGACCGTCTAAAAAACCTATGCATAATGCAACTGCTCCCCAAAAAATTTGCTTGATCCTTGCGACTTAAAAGTTTCTAAAGGCAAAAATCAAAATTTAAGATATTCTTATTTGGACTAATTATAAATAAACTATATCTTTGCCCACGTAAATAGGACAAAGTATGATCGAAGTTTTCAAAACAAAATATGGTTGCGTTTATCAGTGTGATGATCAAAACTGTTTTTGGGTAGATTTTTCAGGCTCCCTTACCTCTTTTAGCTTTCATTGTTTTTTTAGGTTAAAGCAGCTCGTGGACCAGATTGACATTGAAGCCATGGTAAATAACCCGGGCAAAGATGCAGATCTGGAAATTATTTCTCCTTGTAGCTGTGAACGATGCTATACACTTACGCTTCCCGAAATAATCAGGTTTAAAAGTTTGTTAAGCGGTGCTAAAGTAATGCTTGAATTAAACTCAATTATTCATGAACGACTAAAAATAGTGTGTATATAATTTTTAGAATTAATCATTTTTAATTCTTACAACCTCCGAGGATTACCTCTATTGTTATTACCCCCTCTCCTATTTTCTTCTATTTAGGATCAGCTATTTAGATTTAGAATCATTCCATATTTCTATCCCTTATCACTAAAATGAAACTTTGTCTTACCTTTATAGGTATAATAAGTAACGTTACTGAAATGTGACTCATGTTGAATAAACACTGAATATTATGAAAGATTTATTGAGGTCAAGAACTTCATTGTTAGAAGAAATAGAGAAATTACTTAACGATCAAATAAAAATGGAAGCCAGGTCATCAGCAACATATCTTGCAATGGCTTCCTGGTGTGATAGAAACGGCTATGACAATAGTGCCAATTTCTTTTATAAGCAATCAGATGAAGAAAGGGAGCATATGCTGAAAATATTTAAATACGTTTCAGATGTCGGAGGTCGTGCCATTTCACCGGAGATTTTAAATGTCGCACAGGAGTTTGAGTCTTTTAAAGATGTTTTCGAAAAAGCATTGGAACAAGAAATCTCTGTAACTCATTCGATCAATAGAATTGTTGATAAATGCCACAAATCAAGAGACTATACTACGGCCACATTTTTACAATGGTTCTTAACAGAACAAGTTGAGGAAGAGTACATTGGCAGAAGAGCTCTTGAATTATTTGATGTAATAGGCGAAGAAGGTGTAGGCAGGTATATGATCGATAAACAAATACCTAAGATCACTTACGGGTCTGTTGAAGGATAAATAAGAAATAACTTATAGTATATTAAAGAGGATCCTTTGCGGATCCTCTTTTTTTTAAGCAGACGAACGGGGTAAAAAAGGAATCGGGTGGAATTTTTGCGGAGATCTGTGTTATTTCTGGATTATCTGCTAGACAACCCAGAGTCCTGCTGCAACGTAGTTTTCGTGACCCTCTGGCCGGGTGGCCTCGTTTATGGATTTACAACCCGATTTCATCCGCACGGGGCTCCGCTGACCCAAAGATTAAATCAAAGGTTGAAAATCCATAAACTGGGTCGGAAAGCATGCTTTAGAGGAAGTAATAGCGCTGTACCCTGTCGCATCTTTTTTGACATCCTTGGTGGAAAAATCTTTAAAACTTTGTAAACTGTCTTTTTGTCGTTTCTGTTCATTTCGGGTTAATCAAGGTTCTGTGCAAACGCTCCCCAGAATTGTTGCTTAATTCTAAAATGGGAGCAAATATTTCTCAGACGGGAAAGGATGTTCTGAAGTAGTGTCGACAGATTGCAGAAAAATCCTGGAATATAACCTGTGGATCGTTTTGAGGGATCCCATAATTCCATAAGCGGTAATTCCCACTAAAGCAACGGCGATTGCAGCTAAGGCAGCCCTAATCTGCTTGACCAGCTAGTATCCAATGACAACGAGCTTAATTAAATCTTACTTTCTCAATTGAGTGACGATTTATAAATTTCTTCTAAAATCATTTAAGGCGGTCTTTTCCTCCTTTGTAAGAAGTAAATCTTTTTTTAGCCGATAAACGGTAGGACGATCAATAGAAAATAAAATAAGGAGAAGTGCATAAGCCATTAAATATACTTGTTCCTCATAAAAAAACAACAACAAATTAGCTCCACAGCTACCGATAAATAGGAAAAGATATTTCTTTGTTGCCGCCTCCTTAAACATTTGTAGCTTTTGGTTTAGACCATCTTCAATTGAATGCAGTCTTAACATTCTTTTATAAATAAGATACCCCGGGACGGCCAATAAACAGACAGCTATTGCCAATATGGGGTGCAAAGCACTGTCACCTGCCTCAAATGAGGGACTGACGCCACCGTGCGGTTGCAATTTCAAAAATATCACAACGAAAAACAGCAAAGGCACACAAACCGCTAAATAAAAAATTACATTCATCGCATTCAAAAACCCGTCAATTTCTGCCGGGGAACAATCTACTTCGTTTTTTACCATTGCAATTCGTTTTGATAGTGAATGCAAATTACTAAAGATTATAATGAATAAAATTTGAAGGATTAAACTTTTTGATCCTAACGAACGTTAGTTTATACAAATTATCTATTAATTGAGTATGCCTGACATAAAAAATATCCCGCCACGGAAAATGCAAATTGAGAAGGAAGCGACCAAACTCTTTGAGAAAAACGGGTTTTCAGCGACTTCCATGAGAGGATTGGCAAATGAACTGCGCATAGAGGCGGCGAGTTTATATTCTCATATCAAATCGAAGGATGAAATTTTACAGTCAATATGTTTCAAGATAGCAGACGATTTTTTTAATGCTATTGACGGCCTTTCAAATAATGCTCTGGCCACAGCAAATAAATTAGAAGCGTACATTAAAGCCCATGTAGAAGTTATTACCAACAATCCCTCTGCCGCTGCGGTTTTCTTTTCAGAATGGAGGCACTTAACAGAACCTTCACTCTCCAGGTTTTTAAAAATGCGTCAGGATTATGAAAAAAGGTTTCTTGATCTGCTGGAAGAGGGAATCGAAAAAAAAGAATTCACGATTACAGATGCAAAATTTACAGTTCGGATGCTTTTGTCTTCTATTAATTGGATTCACACCTGGTACAGGCCAGAGGGTGATTTGACTTCTGAAGAAATTGCAAAAAACCTGGCTGATATTTTTCTTAATGGTATAAAAATGCAGTCCAAATAATTTTAGAATATTGTTATAAACAGAAATCGTAAAAAGTTATGTATGGAGGAGGAAACATATTTGATGAAACGAACCCGGATTCATTACAAGATGAAAACAAAGAGAATTTAGTCGCCTTCGAAACCAGAATAGCAAGGGGTGAGAAAATTGAACCCACAGACTGGATGCCTGCGCTATACAGAAAGCAATTGATCAGAATGATAGAACAACATGCAAATTCTGAAATAATTGGCGCCCTACCTGAAGGAACCTGGATTACGCGAGCGCCCGGATTTAAGAGAAAGATGGCATTAATGGCTAAGGTACAGGATGAAGTAGGTCACGCACAATTGCTTTATAGTGCTGCGGAAACATTGGGAAAGCCGAGGGAAGACATGATTAACGATTTGATCGATGGCAAATCAAAATATTCAAATATCTTTAATTATCCAGCTTACACATGGGCTGATGCAACCATCATCAGCTGGTTAGTAGATGCCGGTGCCATTGTCAATCAGATTAATAATGCAAAAGGAAGCTATGGCCCCTATTGCAGGGCACTTGAAAGGATAAATGCAGAAGAATCTTTTCATTTAAAATACGGCCATCACTGTGTAATTCACTTAGCAACTGGCAGTGACATTCAAAGAACAATGGTTCAGGAAGCACTTAACAGATGGTGGGGGCCGATGATGCATTTTTTTGGCCCACCCGATAAAGCATCTGTTCACACAGAAATTCTGATGAAATGGAAAGTAAAAATGGCCTCAAATGATGATAACCGACAGCAGTTTTTAGACATGTATGTACCTAAAATATGGGAACTAAACCTGACCATTCCAGACCCTGACCTAAGAAAAAATGAAATCACGAGAAAATGGGAGTATACCGAACCGGATTGGGAAGAATTTAAGAGGGTGATCAATGGCGATGGACCATGCAATAAAGAACGCCTGGCAGTAAGAAAAACAGCGGAAGAAAACGGAAGATGGGTTCGAGAGGCGTTAAAAACAAATGCGCAATATGTTGCGCCTCTTGCTTAAGACAGTTCGAAGTTCAAGGTTCAAAGTCAAAAATTTAAGTTCCAAGTCCCAAATTTCGAGTTTCAAATTTCAAAGTTATACAACAATTAAAATCGCCAAATGAAATCTTTAGATCCACGAATTACTCGCTTAAACATTGCCGATAATGAGACACATTATCGGCCGCAGAAAAGCCCCGAGCAACTCATAACTTTTGAGGTTTTTCTTCAGAAAAAAGAAAATATACCTTTTGAACATGTTGGCATTGTACATGCATCCGACAAATCACTCGCATTGATATTAGCAAAAGAACAGTTCAGCCGAAGATCGACCTGTAAGGGAATGATGGTCGTAAATTCAAAAGATGTTTTGGTTTCCCCCTACACAGATCTTGGGGAGGATGTATATGACGAAGAGGATTTTGAGCTTTCAGAAAGTTTCAAATCAACAGAAGCCAGAGAGCAAAGTTTTAGCATATTCCACTTAACGCAGAGGGGCAAACAGCATAAACTTGCGGGATCTGTGATAGCAAAAAGTTTTAGAGAAGCCTTAGACAAAGCAAAAGTTCAGTTTAAAGAAGACAAACCAGTTTTAAACGTTTGGTTGGTAAAAGATCAGGACACCCTCTCTTTCAGTGAAGACGACAAGGACATCTGGGATACCTTGCCCGATAAATTTCACCGGGACGTAACTTCTTATAGAGCAAAAGACAGAATGGAAAGTTTTAAAGCTAATAATCAAACATTTAGATAAATTCTTAAGATGAAAGACTTAGCAGTAAAAGAACTACTTTATAAAATTGCTGATGATCTATTAATTCTCGGCCATCGAAACTCGGAATGGACGGGGCTGGGACCCATTCTTGAAGAAGACATAGCATTTTCATCCATGGCTCAGGATAAAATCGGGCAAAGCCTTGCGTTTTATTCCCTTTTACATCAAAAAGGCGAAGCGGATCCTGATACTATTGCTTTTATGAGAAAAGCTGAAAACTTTCACAATAGCCAATTTGTGGAACTGCCTATTGGAGAATATGATTTCAGCCTCATCCGTCACTTTCTGTTTGATCATGCGGATTATATAAGATTTTCAAGTTTAGCTAATTCATCGAATCAGGAGATCTCTCAAATTTCTAAAAAGCTGACCGGAGAAATAAAATACCACCTAATGCATGCCAATAGTTGGATAACAAAGTTGGGGAATGGCTCGGATGAAAGTATCCAAAGGCTTCAGAATTCTTTAGATCTGGCTTTGCCCTATGCGCTCGGTATTTTCGAAAAATCGCCTTTCGAAGAAATAATTATTGAAGAAAAGATTTTTGATGGGGAGTTTTTCATAAAACAATATTGGAGCGAGGAAATATCAAAGATCATCTCCAAAACAGATTTAAGGCTACCCGATTTAGAATTGCTAAATCCAATATACGGCGGAAGAACGGGGCAGCATACCTACCATTTACAGCCTTTGCTTAATGAAATGTCGGAGGTATTCAAATTAGATCCTACCGCAGACTGGTAAATTTCACGGCTAAAAAGACTACGAAATGATCTTAAATAAAGAAATTGTCACGAGTTGGTTGCAGGAGGTCAAAGATCCTGAAATCCCTGTTCTTTCTTTAATTGATCTGGGGGTAATAACTGATATTATCATAGAAAACAACAATGCTGTCTGCATCAAAATGACTCCAACCTTCGCTGGGTGCCCTGCTATTGACTTTATGAAAAAAGAAGTGGAGGAAACTTTGACAAAAAACGGCTTATCCGACTATTCTGTAATTGTATCTTTCGAACAACAGTGGAACAGTAATATGATTTCGGAAGAAGGAAGGAGGGCTTTAAAGAAGTTCGGTCTTGCTCCGCCACCAAAGCATAACCTCATCTTTGACATAGATATCATTGGAAACGCGCAATGTCCATATTGCAATAGCAACGACACTTTTATGCATACTCCATTCGGACCTACGCTTTGTAGATCTATGCACTATTGTAATAACTGTAAGCAAGCTTTTGAGCAGTTTAAGCCTATTTAAAATAATTAATCTTTACTAGAATTTTTTGCCGTTAATTTTTACGACATTTGACTCCGATACTTTATTACAATTCCGGGATAGTTTTTTCACGTGTAAGTGAAATTGCCAAGTTCAACTTTATTTTTTATAACAAATTTTTATCTTGTCGAAGAAATTTATAATGATATGATAAAATACTTTCGATTTACCTTTGTTATTTCTTCATTGTTTTTACTTTTTATGATTTCTTCCTGTGGAAAACAAGAGAAGAAATCCACCCTCAGTCGAAACCAGCTTGATTCTATTGCCTTTAGCCTGAAAGAAATTGAGTATAGTCTCGATACCATTTGGGAGAATATGATTGAAGATGACAATCAAAAAATAGCGGATGCAAAAAGGCTACTAGAAGAGATCACCTATACCAATGTTTACAATCAGGAACAATATGATTCCTTAATGCAGAAATTGGTGAAATTACAAAACATGCGGTATGACGAAATTAGTATGGAAAATTCCAATCTAATTGACGATTATGATTCCGCCTCCAACAAGGTGATGAATGATATCATATCGTTGGCGGCCAGCCATCCTGATTTTGAAAGATATCCGCTAATGAAAGTCTTAATTAAAGACATTCAAGAGGCGAATGGAAGAGTTCTAAAACATAGGATTAACTATGATTTTGCCGCCAAGACTTATAATCAGTTTATTGAGGAAAATAAAGAGCAATTGGAAGAAGGAGATTCAACCAAACAATTAAATAAAAAGCCTCTATTTGAATTGGCTAGTTAAATTTCCTCTTAACCTCAAAAGAATTGATTTAACCGGTTGTGTGAATCAAAATTAACAACTAATCACACAACGGATTGATTTATAAATTATCCATCTCTGACTTCACGAACTGGATTAATTCTCTTATATACGTTCTACTAAAATTAAACTCAATTCCTGCTGCTTTATAAACTTCGGGGATTGATTTTGTATAACCCAATTTCAAAGCATCCATGTATTTATCAAGACCCT
>CAMPJM010000070.1 GCA_946886805.1 uncultured Flammeovirgaceae bacterium
TTATTAATATTTGTTAGACAATCTTTTGATCTGTTTAGCATTTTTTTAACCTCAAAAACCACTAGTATTATGACAGCATTAGAATTTGGTTATTCTTTAAACAAAATGACAAGATCGTTGAAGCCTTTTGCACTAAGGCTCACAAAAGATTCAGAAGCCGCAAACGATTTACTACAGGAAACGACTCTAAAAGCATACACCAATAGAGAAAAGTTTGCTGATGGTACCAACCTGAAAGCCTGGTTGTACACTATTATGAAAAATACCTTTATTACAAATTACCAGAGAATGGTAAGAAGAAACACTTTTATTGACACAACTGATAATCTCCACTACTTAAACTCATCAAACAACGTAACTTCTAATCTTGCATATTCAAGCTTTGCAATTAAAGATATTAACAAAGCGATAAGGAAATTAGATGATGCTTATAAAACACCTTTTATGATGCATTTCAGAGGATTTAAATACCATGAAATTGCAGACAGGTTGAATATTCCTATTGGGACTGTTAAAAACAGAATTCATATTGCCCGTAAGGAGTTGAAAGAGAAACTACAAAACTATGCAGTTTAATTAAAAACCTTTAAATGAATTGTTTGTAAAAATGCTAGTTAACATCATATTTTGTTCTCCTGTAAATAATATTAATTTGACTACTGGTGAGTAAAGATGTTATTGTCATAGGGGCAGGATTTTCCGGCATCTCTTTGGCAACCAACCTTGCCCATTCTGGCTATAATGTTAAAGTTTTAGAAAAAAACAGCATAGCGGGAGGAAGGGCAAGGTTTTTTTGTGAAAATGGCTTCACTTTTGATATGGGGCCAAGTTGGTATTGGATGCCCGATGTGTTTGATGATTATTTTGCGACTTTCAGTAAACGTACAGCAGATTTTTATGAATTAATTCGTCTCGACCCTTCCTATACGGTAATTTTTGATAAGGACAATTTTATCGATATTCCTGCTTCTTTAGAAGGGCTTAAGGAATTGTTTGAAAGCATTGAACCAGGTGGTGCTAATAATCTTGAGCGGTTTTTAAAACAGGCCGGCCACAAGTACCAGGTGGGAATGAAAGATCTTGTATATCGCCCAGGCAGATCCGTCACGGAATTTCTGAGCTTACAATTATTGTTGGATGTGCTTAAAATAGATGTGTTCAAATCGTTTCATTCCCATGTCAGAAAGTACTTTACACACCCGTATTTATTAAAAATAACCGAATTTCCCATACTGTTCCTTGGTGCAGTTCCGCAAAATACACCTGCCTTATATAGTCTTATGAACTATGCTGATATGCAATTAGGAACATGGTATCCCAAAGGCGGAATGTATAAAATAATTGAAGGGATGGTTGAGCTGGCGGAGTCAGTCGGCGTGAAGTTTTACTACAACCAAAACGCATCTTCTATTATATTGGACGAGAACGGCTCTGCAACGGGAGTTGCCACGGATTCTGATATTTTTAAGGCAGAAGTTATAGCAGCTTCGGCGGATTATCACCACGTGGAGAAAAATTTATTACCAAAGGAATATCGAACTTATAGTGAAAAATACTGGAACTCAAGGACAATGGCTCCCGGAAGCCTCATCTTTTACCTTGGCATTAACAAGAAACTTGAAAGGCTGAACCACCACAATTTATTCTTTGATGAAGATTTTGGCAAACATGCTACTGAAATTTACGAAAAACCAGCATGGCCAGAAAAACCTTTATTTTATGTTTCTGTGACCTCAAAAAGTGATGATTCTGTAGCTCCCAAGGGATGCGAAAATGTTTTTATTTTAGTTCCTGTCGCCCCCAGCTTGGAAGATACCGAACAAATAAGAGAATATTATTACAACTTGATTATGGGAAGGCTAGAAAATTTAACGGGTCAGGCTATTAAAAAACATGTTATATATAAAAGAAGTTATGCTCACAGAGATTTTATAACGGATTATAATGCTTTCAAAGGGAATGCTTACGGACTGGCAAATACACTAAAACAAACAGCAATTTTTAAACCGGCATTGAAAAGTGCTAAAGTAAAAAATTTATATTTCACCGGCCAGTTAACTGTTCCGGGCCCAGGGGTGCCGCCATCACTAATTTCGGGACAGGTAGTAGCCCGGGAAATCGAACGTGATTTTCCAATCTCAAATAAGTCTCTTTCGTAAATTGCAGTTGAATGGAGCTTTACGATGTAACAAATTTTAAATGTAGCAAGCTGATAACAGAGGCTTACAGCACTTCTTTTACCTTGGGGATAAAGACATTGGATAAAAGGTTTCGTTTGCCTGTATACGCTATTTACGGATTTGTCAGATTCGCCGATGAGATTGTAGATACTTTCCACCAATATGATAAAAGAGAATTATTACACAGATTTAGAGCAGATGTTTTGCTCGCAATTCAAGAAGGGATTAGTTTGAATCCTGTTTTACATTCATTCCAATTTGTTGTAAATAAATATAAAATTGATGAGTCATTGATTTTAGCTTTTCTAAAAAGCATGGAGATGGATCTTTCGACACATGAATATAAGCCTGAGCAATACAAAGAATATGTTTTTGGATCTGCGGAGGTAGTAGGCTTAATGTGCCTGCGCGTTTTCTGTGAAGGGAACGATGCAGTCTACAACGAGCTGCAATCCTATGCTCAGAAACTTGGCTCGGCCTTTCAAAAAGTAAATTTTCTGCGAGACATAAAAAGTGATTTTAAAGACAGGGGCAGGGTGTATTTCCCAGGCCTCGATTTGGAGAATTTTAGTAACAACACTAAAAGGTTAATTGAGGAAGATATTCAAAAAGACTTTGATGAGGCATATAAGGGGATTATCAATCTCCCCGAAGGCTCTAGGTTAGGCGTATACCTGGCTTATATCTACTATTTGAAGCTCTTTAAAAAAATTAAAAGCTGCCCTGTTTCTGAAATTATAAAGGGACGAGTGAGAATTCCTGATAATCTAAAATTTGCGCTATTGGTACAAACATATTTTAAACACCAGTTTAATTTTTTATAATATGTTTCAATGTCGTTTAGTGAAGCTTTTTTTATACCTCATCCCCCGAAATGCTCCGGGGCAGGCTCCGAAATGCTCCGGGGCGGTCTCTCCACCCCTCTCCTAAAGTGAGAAGAGGTAATTGCCTTAACTAAACCACATTTATTTATGTTTACTTATCTTCTAATTAACTTTTTTACCATTCTTTTTCCTTTAGCTCAATCTTTTGAAAACAAAGTTAACTTCTATAGTAAGTGGAAGTATGTTTTTATGGCCATAGGAATTACCACACTGTTTTTTATTGTTTGGGACCACCTGTTTACTACCTGGGGGGTTTGGAGTTTTAATCCGGAGTTTATAACTGGTATTTTTTTATTTTCATTGCCTATCGAAGAATGGCTCTTTTTTATAACCGTTCCTTTTGCTTGCCTATTTATTTACGAAGTACTGCATTATTTTTTCCCAGCTGACCCATTAAGGGAATATTCAAATTTTATAACTGTTATGTTATTCGTAATTTTTATCACGGTTGCGGTATTAAATTCTGACAACCTTTATACTGTTACTGTATTTTCTTTCGCAGCTATTTTCCTATCCATCCATTGGTTGATTTACCGAAACAGATATCTGGGGATGTTTTATTTTACCTATCTCGTGCATTTAATTCCTTTTTTGATTGTAAATGGAATTCTTACATATCTTCCTATTGTTCAGTATAATGATAGCGAAAACTTAAATATCAGCATCTTTACTATTCCTATTGAAGATGCTGTCTATTCTTTTCTTTTGTTGTTAATGAATATTACACTTTATCAGATTTTTAAAAAAAATTTAAACAAAAAAGTTAAACAATAGATTCTGCTTGTATATGCTTAATCTTTCAGTAAATATCGACCCATTTTCCGGATTTTGTTTCGGCGTTGTTTATGCCATTGAAATGGCAGAAGACATTTTGCGTGAAGATGGTATTTTATACTGTCTTGGTGATATTGTGCATAACGATGAGGAAGTTAAGCGACTACAGGCTTTGGGTCTTCAAATTATAACTCATGAAGACCTGCGAAATATTAAAGGGGCTAAGGTACTTATAAGAGCACATGGAGAACCACCTGCTACCTATGAACTAGCGATACAAAATGATCTGGAATTAATAGACGCTTCTTGTCCCGTGGTTTTAAAATTACAAAACCGGATTAAAAACTCGTTCGATAGGAAGGAAAAGATATATATCTACGGCAAACATGGCCATGCGGAAATAGTTGGCCTGCTAGGCCAAACACAGAACGAAGCAGTAGTTTTTCAGGATATAAGTGACCTGGATTTGGAAAACATGCCCAGAAATATTACGCTTTATAGTCAGACTACCAAAAGCACCGATAAGTTTTACGAAATTAAAGAAATGCTGATGCAGAACGGCATTACAATTAATGCCAATGATACTATTTGCAGGCAGGTTTCTAACAGGGACAGGGAGTTGCGGAAGTTCGCCAATTTATATGATAAAATTGTGTTTGTTTCTGGTACAAAGTCCTCCAACGGTAGGGTATTATACAATGTCTGTAAAAGCACAAACGACAATTCTTATTTTGTTTCTATGGCTGACGAACTGGAAATCCAATGGTTTAAAGAAAACGAAACTGTTGGTGTGTGCGGTGCAACATCTACCCCACTTTGGCTAATGGAGGCTGTAAAACAACGCCTCAGTACATTTTAATCATTTTCATGAAGCAATTGAGTAGATATAAAGGAGTTGTAATCGCATGGGTTATTATATGCTTGTGGGCAATTTTACTAACTATCTTACTTAACTTAGAAATTGATTTTACTTCACCCTTCACTTATTTGTTGATTTTGGTGCAAACGCATTTGTATACGGGCCTTTTTATCACAGGCCACGACGCAATGCACGGTACGATTTCTAAAAATAAAACGGTCAATAAAACCACTGGCATAATTGCTATCGGACTTTTTGCTTTTAATTCCTATTGGCGATTGTTGCCAAAGCACCATCTTCATCACAGATTTGTGGGATCTAAAAACGACCCCGATTTTCATCACGGTTCTTTTCTATGGTGGTATGTCAGCTTTTTAAAGCAGTATGTAACCATTTGGCAAATCCTGCTAATGGCTTTGTCCTATAATTTGTTGATTCTTTTTTTTCCGGTTCAGAATGTAATACTCTATTGGATTCTGCCTTCCTTGTTATCGACCCTACAACTGTTTTACTTTGGAACCTATTTGCCCCATAAAGGCACCCATGGACCTCACAATATTCATAAGTCGCATACCCAAAAGAAAAATCATCTTCTAGCCTTTTTGAGCTGCTATTTTTTTGGATATCATTACGAACACCACGATACTCCTCACATACCCTGGTGGAGGCTCTATAAACAAAAAGCGTAGAAAACGAATTAATATCTCTACCATCTCCGAATTCTTTTGATTTTGGCAAAAGGCTGAGCGGGGCAACTATGCAAGAAGGCATTTATTTTTAAGCATATTTGTAATTACGATCCATTAGAACCATTTTTTAAAATATAAATTTTTTACATGACCTACGATAGTCGATTTAGATTTCAATTCAGGGAAATCCTGATTATCATCGTAATATGGGTAATAAGTTTGAATCTTTACATAATCATAAGGTATTATGGTATTACCGAACTTTCGGGTTCCTTTTTCACAATAGAAAGAATAGCCTTTAGGGATTTTTACCTTCTTGCTTTAATTGGAGGAGTGGCTATTGGCTTTTTTACAGGTATTTTCGAAATATTTTTCTACCCCGAAGCATTGAACCAAAGATCTTTCGGGATGGTAGTTATTTTTAAGAGCGTGTTTTACCTGATTGTTTTATTGGGCGTAATTCTTACCACCACTTTTTTCTACTTTTTAATTAAGGATTTTTCGGTTTTACATGCTCTGGACAAAGCAAGAAGTTTTATAAGTACAGAATCTTTTGTTTCCCTTATGACCTATCTGTCCATGGTATGTATAATTATCAATTACATCAGGCTTGTTAGTAATAAATTTGGGCCTAGTGTGCATTGGAATATGGTATTCGGAAAATATCATAAACCCCAGGAAGAGGAGTTGATTTTTATGTTTCTGGACCTGAAGTCTTCCACTACCATTGCGGAACAGCTCGGCCATCTTAAGTTTAGTGCGTTTTTACAAGATTATTTTCGCGATCTATCCTATTTGGCAGTTTCGTATCGGGCTCAGATTTATCAGTATGTGGGCGATGAAGCGGTCATTACCTGGACTTTAAAAGGCGGTTTGAACAGACACAACTGCATTAGGTTCTTTTACGCTTTTGAGAGGAGAATCATGAGAAGGAAAAGTTATTATATCAGAAAGTATGGTTTCGAACCTGAGTTTAAAGGGTCATTAAATGTAGGAACTGTAACCGTGGCCGAGGTTGGGGAATATAAAAGTGAAATAGCCTACCATGGCGATGTGGTAAATACAGCATCCAGGTTGCAGGAGCAATGTAATAAGTTTGGGAAAAAGTTATTGGTTTCCGAACATTTAAATCAATATCTAAAGGATAATCCGTCTCTTAAAATGGATTTTATTGACAGAGTTATATTGAAGGGCAAAGAAAACCCTATAAGTATTTATAGCGTTGAAATAATTGGTATTTAGTCGCTTATAGAATGTACCATAGTATTCTATCCTTCGTTATGATGTTTTATTTTTCCAACTTGCACTTATCAAGTAAGTAAGAGTAAAGGGTTGTGTCAAGCACGTATTAAATAAAGTTTATAAAGAAGTGGGATAAATAATGTGTCATGGTAAGCTTGTTAAAAATTAACCCTTAGAAATGCTCACTGTGAGATAGGTGGGTTATAGACATATCAATTTTTATCTGTGACACTTGATCACCGCACAATGGTTACGATACATTTTTTGTAAAAACCCTTCCTTAACATTTGAACAATTAAGATAAAATTTAAAATTCCTATTATGGAAAAAGATCAAAAGTATTTTGACCGCGACCTAAGTTGGTTGACTTTTAATTATCGGGTATTATTGGAAGCGAAAGATAATAAGTTGCCACTATATGAACGGATAAAATTTCTTGGGATCTATTCTTCCAATCTTGATGAATTTTTTAGAGTCAGGGTTGCCTCATTGAGAAGCTTAAAAAAACTAGCGAAGAAGAGTAGAAAAGAATACCTTGATTTTAAGCCGAAAAAAGTGTTGAATAAAATTTATGAGGTTGTAGATGAGCAACAAAATGAATTTGGCGAGATCTACAGAAACTCCATTTTACCAGATCTGAAGGCAAATAACATAGTACTTTATAACGATATAGATGAGCTGCCTCTGCTGCACCAAAACTTTATCACAAAATACTTTAGAAGTAAGGTGCTTTCTTATGTGCAAACCGTCTTCCTAATGAATAAAAGCAAAAATATATTTCTTGACAACAGAAAATTATATTTTGCTGTAAGGTTGAAAAATAAAGAAGATAAAATAAATGACGGGAATATAATTTATGCCCATTTAAATATTCCTTCGGATAACCTTCCAAGATTTCTTGAATTGCCAAAAATAGACGGAAGCTATTATTATATATTCCTGGATGATGTAATACGGTTTAACTTGAAATATTCTTTTCCGGGCTACGACGTAATCGACGCCTATAGCATCAAGTTAAACAGAGATGCGGATTTACAAATAGAGGATGAATATGAGGGTGATTTAGTAGAAAAAATTAAGATGAATCTATCTCAAAGGCAAAAAGGCCTGCCTGCGCGATTTTTATATGATCTTAAAATGCCGAAGGAGTTTCTAAGCTATCTAAAAAATGTATTTCAGCTTACAGATAAAGATCTTGTTCCAGGGGGTAGATATCACAATTTGTTTGATTTAATGGAGTTTCCCAATCCGATTAAACCATCCCTTGAGGCACCTCCTATGCCACCGCTTTCTGATCCGGAATTAGATGAGGTTGAATCGATGTTCACTGCTATAGATGAAAAAGACAGGGTATTACATTTTCCATATCAATCTTATGAGTATGTGTTGAGGTTTTTCAATGAGGCTAGTATTGATCCTCATGTAAGGGAAATAAAGATTACCTTATATAGAATAGCTGGAAATTCATTTATTGCAAATTCGCTTATCAGTGCTGCCAGAAATGGTAAAGATGTTACAGTATTTGTAGAGGTAAAAGCCAGGTTCGACGAAGCAAACAATTTAAAATGGGCATCGGAAATGGAACTGGCAGGAATAAAGATCATCTATAGTATTCCCGGATTAAAGGTGCACGCAAAAGTAGCTTTGGTAACGATGAAAACGGATTCTGGCACAACAAAGAAATACGCCTATTTAGGTACTGGCAATTTCAACGAAAATACCGCCAGGATTTATGCGGACCACGGCTTATTCACGTCCAATAAATCGATTGCCGACGAATTGGACAGTGTTTTTAATTATTTGAAGGAAAAAAAGAAAATAACCAGCCTTAATCATTTACTTGTCGCCAAACATAACCTTAAGGAGAAATTCGTATCATTAATAGACAGGGAAATAGCCAATGCAAAAGCAGGAAAATCTGCGCAAATAATAGTAAAGCTAAATAATATCGAAGATGAATCGATGATTGATAAACTTTACGAAGCTAGTCAGGCTGGTGTTAAGATAGCACTAATTATAAGAGCTATTTGTTGCGTAATTCCTCAGGTTCCTAATATTAGTGAGAATATTACCTTGTATAGAATTGTAGACAGGTTTCTGGAACATGCCAGAGTATTTATTTTTGGCAATGACGGGAAAGAGGAGATGTTTATTGGTTCTGCAGATTGGATGAAGAGAAACTTGTATAGAAGAATAGAAGTTTGTTATCCGGTATATGATAAAGACATTCAGGCAGAAATAAAAAAGATCATACAATTTCAACTAGCTGATAATACCAAAGCAAAGCGCTTGGACCAACAATTAAAACATATATCATTAAACACGGATGAAGGAGATTCTATCAGAGCTCAGGAGGATACTTATGAATGGTTAAAAAATAAGAGTCTCAAAACAAAAAGGACTTCCAATATAGAAAGTTAAAATTACCATGATTGTTAGTGCCGGTTTGTTAATGTATAAAATAGAACGAAAAGTTTTTGTATATGTAGTACATCCCGGTGGACCATATTTTAGAAATAAAGATAAAGGCTGGTGGACAATACCCAAAGGCTTGCCAAATCCTGATGAAGACCTGTTAAATACGGCGATCAGGGAGTTTGAAGAGGAAACAGGAATTAAATCGATACCGCCTTATTTAGATTTGGGTAATGTGAAACAGAAAGGTGGAAAAATCGTAAATTGTTGGGCATTTAAGATTGATTCGTCCGTTGAGATAGAGTTTAAGAGCAATAACTTTTTAATGGAGTGGCCTCCAGCTTCAGGGAAAAATGTTTTATTTCCGGAAGTAGATAAAGCAGAGTGGATGGAAATAGAAAAAGCAATGCTTTATATAAATGAACGGCAAAAAGTATTTCTTGACAGATTAAATGACCTGGTCTTGTAGCGTATTGTAGCATTGAAATATTGAAAAGAATGAACCTATTTATAAGCTATAATTGTTCATGGTGGAGCTATCGCTAAGTAGTTTTTGACACGCTTTTAATATTAAAACTATTTTTGATTAACAAAGGCGTTTTTTAAAAATTACATATATTTGTATTCTCAATTTTTTTATTTAAATAATTAAAACTTATTTCATTTCATGAAACTACGCAGGATTTTAGTTATTGATGATGATGAACTTAACAATTTTGCATTAGGCAAATTTCTGGAGTCATATATATCCCCTTCCAATATAATAGTACAAACTAACGGTTGGGAAGCTATAGAGCATCTGGAACGTTGCAAGCAAAAAAAAGAATCATCTCCCGATATTATTTTTGTAGATTTATCTATGCCTGATATGGACGGCTTTGAGTTTCTTGGTTACTATCAAAAAAATTTCTACGAGGCTTTACCAAGTACTAAATTAATGATTTTAACTTGCTCTACACGGGATTCTGATGAAAAAAAGGCGTTAGAATATACATGTGTTAGCGATTACCTTAGCAAACCTTTGTCGGATGAAAAGATGAGCGAATTTGTAGGGTAATTTATAGGACCTGATTTTTTTCAAACTTTGCCATTTTTTGATAGTTAATATATTATTGGTGCGATTAAAAGCATTTTTTTATTTAGAAGCTACCTTTATGGGCTAACTGTTTCGTCTTTTTGGCCTAATTTTTTAATAGCTATCCTGTAGAGGGTTATTTTTTGGTGGTGATTTATGCTATTTTTTAATCTACTATTATGGTCAATAATGATAATAAAGGTTTTGTTTTAGTATGTAAAAAGAGCGGGGCACTTGATTCTGTAATAAGAGACGACTACAATATTTTTTCAGGTAAGAGGAATAATATTTACGATTTTTTTGAGCAAGATTATAAAAGTGAACTCGAAAAATTTTTGTATAAGGTCCATGATTTTAGATCCTACCTAGAAAACGCCATCAAGATCAAAGAAAAGGATAAGAATTCAAACTTTTATTTAGTTGGTGCTCCTTATTATGAGAATGCTATAATTATAGGATCTTCAACAGAAGATTTTCATGATTTTTTTGAAGAGGTGCAGGAGAATTTTTCGCCCGAATTAGAAAGCCCTCCGCAGGTTATAGAAAAAAGCCCGAATGCTCATGATGAGAATTTGTTGAACCCTGAATCTAACACCGCAAGTGTTTCGCAAATCGAAGAATTGAAAGCGCAGCTTGAGCTAAAAGAGATTGCGCTTATAAATAAGAACAAGGAACTGGAACAATTTGCCCATATTGTTTCTCATGATTTAAAAGCCCCTTTATCGCAATCAAAATTAATCGTTCATTTGCTAAATAAGAAGTTGCAGGAGGAGGAATATAATAAAGACGTAGCTGAGCTGTTTAAAATGCTCGTTGTAAGCACCAACCATATGTCGGACCTGATAGATAGCATACAGTTGTATTCAAAATCAGGATTCCTGGTGCAGGAATTATCTAGCTTTGATCTTGCGGAGTCGATTGAGGAGGTGTTGAAACAAGCACAGGTTCCCCCTGGAATTGTGATAACGTATGATCAAAATCTTCCGGACATTTATGGTAACAAGCCGCACTTACAGCAAGTGTTATCGCAATTGATTGGTAATGCTATCCGTTTCCATCACAAATCGGCGGGAAACATCTCAATAAAGTTTAGTGATATGGGCGATGTTTTTAAATTCGAAGTTATCGATGATGGCCCTGGTATTCCGGAAGAATATCACGAAAGGATTTTTGAAATTTTCAATAAATCCCATTTGAGAAGTGAAAAAGAGGGCACGGGAGTAGGCCTTTCTATTGTCAAGAAATTAGTGGAGGGAGCCGGGGGTGCAGTATCCCTGGATTCAAAAGTTGGCAAAGGATCGAATTTTAAATTCGTCTGGCCAAAATTGAAGGAGACAAGTATTTGATTGCAGCTCAAAGTATAATAGGAACAGGCGTTTTAAATTTTCAGTTAAGATTTGCAGCCGTTTCCGCGTCGAGCTTTTTGTAGACTTAATAAGGTGTTATGAATGATAGTTAAAACATTGATTTTTGAATAAGGTTGGGATGGAACAATGTCTGTAGAACACATGTTGTAAGGATAATGTTGATAAGTATATTATAATATTGAAAGTAATTGCTTACTTTTGTTTACCTCTTACTAGAATGATGTATTTTCACGCGTTATTGTATTGCAAAAATATTCTTTGATTGCTTATGTTTTTGCCTTAAATTTAGACTTTAACCTTTAATCAAACCTTCGCCTCATGGAAGTTACTTTAAAAGAATTAGAAATTTTACTAGATAAAAAGTTAGAACCCATCTATAATAAGCTAAATGATATTTCAAGAGATCTTTCCCAGATAAGAAGAGATTTAGGTTATGATAACCTAAGGGTGATACGTGACAATAAAGACGAGATGTAATTCGTCAATTCTAACTAAAAATATTTAAGAGGCTGTTGCCTCTTTTTTTTGGTTGAATTTTAACCCACTCGTTAGTTGAGTTACATCCCCAATTAGCAAAAACCTCACTTGTTTGACCCACCTCTAAACCAATAAAAAAAGCAGTTACAATACGATACTGTAACTGCTTGATTGTCAATGTGGGCGATGCAGGATTCGAACCAGCGACCCCCAGCTTGTCGAGCTGGTGCTC
>CAMPJM010000071.1 GCA_946886805.1 uncultured Flammeovirgaceae bacterium
ACACTACAATTTTTAGAAACATGGAATTCATGGGGGAAAATTGCGGCATTAGTTGCTGCAGGGCTCGGTTTTCTTGTATTTCTTTATTACTTCTTCAAATTAATAAGTATTAGGAATTATAAGAAGAAATATGATTTCATCAACCTAAATGAAATTAATTTACTTTGGATAAGCTCTTTATTTCTTATTATCAGTGCTACAATCTATGCTAATACGCTCGTAGCAAAACCTGATATGGTGTGGTTTATCGTAAGAGTATTTGTATCAGTTATGTTTGCATTAATTGTAGGCGTAATTGTATCCAATGTTTTGAGGGTGTATTACCCATCTTTTATTGAAAAACGTTTACATAAATTAAGATTTACTCCAAGAACTTCTCCAAAAAGCGGAAAAGCAATGAAGTTGCTAAGTGAAGAAGAAGAAGACGTTCATTTGGATGATGGTATGCAAGCTGAAGAAAATATATTCTCAGTAGATTATGATGTTTGGATAGACGAAGAAACTGGGTATACCCAAATAGACAAATATGCGGGTCACCTTCATGCGCTAGAATGCCCTGAGTGTAATTATCAGACATTGAAGGTAGCAAAAGAAGAAATATTAACTTCCCCTACAGTCGAAACTTCTGGTGAACTAATGAAATTCTATAAGTGTGGATACTGCAATCATAAAGTGAAAAAGGTATTCAAAGTAGCAAGACTTATTGAAACAAGTGATAACAGACAGGTGCATAGCACAGCCGCTGTTTAATGCATTAGCACGTTGAAAATTTTAATAATAAAGCCCTGAGATTTTAAAATCCCAGGGCTTTATTATTATTAGGCAAATTGGAGCAAGCAATATTTCCGGGGGATACATTTTCTAAGACCGAAAAAGGAAGGTTCGGCTGTAGTTTTAAGGGATCCCGGTCCGAAAGACTCCGGACTCGATTCGGAGAACAGGTCCGGGAATGTCTGTTATCGATTGTTCAGTTGCTTATAGCCACAGCAGAACAATAATTTATAGCCGGATTTTGCAGCTTTTGTTAGAGTTGAAAGCCATAATTAAAAAATAACAGAACCTTCACGCAAGCTTAGCATTAAGCTTAATTGAGCTTCGCTAAATTTTAATACAAACATTTTTGGGTTCTGTAAAGAATTTTAAAACGTCCTCCCCTCCTTCTCTACCAACTCCCGATTGCTTCATGCCACCAAAGGGGGTCCGTAGATCCCTCAGCAACCAGGTGTTAATCCAAATAATACCACTGTTAATTGAATGCGCCACCCGGTGAGCTCTTGATAAATCGTTTGTCCATATTGTTGCCGACAAACCATAATTTGAATGATTCGCGTAGCCTATTACTTCTGACTCACTATCGAAAGGGCTTATCGTCACTATCGGCCCGAAAATCTCTTCGGTATTTGTCCTACAATTATAAGGGAGATTTTCTATGATTGTGGGTGCGAAAAAATATCCTCCTTTACATTCGCCATTTAGAAAAACCTGATGCCCGCCTGTTAAAATTTTTCCGCCTTCTTCTTCAGCTAGTTTCGCATAATAGAGAACTTTCTTCAAATGCATTTCAGAAATTAGCGCCCCGATATTTGTATCTTCCCGGAAAGGATTCCCTATTTTTAAAGCCGATGTTTTTTCGACAAAAGCATTTTTGAACTTATCATAAATGCCCCTTTGAACGAAGATCCTCGAGCCACAAAGGCAGATTTGACCCTGATTGGCAAATGAAGATTTGATAGTCGTTTCGACAGCATCATCAAAATTACAATCGTCGAATATTATATTTGGATTTTTGCCGCCCAGTTCCAGCGAAAGTTTTTTAAACATCGGTGCCGCTATTGTAGCAATTTCTTTCCCCGTGTTGGTACCACCTGTAAAAGAAATAGCTAAAATTTCAGGATCTGCAACTATGGCTTTGCCTGCTTTTACACCCAACCCATGAACAACATTTAAAACTCCCTTTGGCAGCCCTGCTTCCTTGCATATTTTACTCAAAAGAAAAGCGGTCAAAGGCGTGAGCTCAGAGGGCTTTGCAATAACACAATTCCCTATAGCCAGAGCGGGTGCAATTTTCCAACTGAACAAGTACAATGGTAAATTCCACGGAGAAATACAGCCTACAATCCCAATTGGGGCCCTGACTGTATAATTAATGGCTTTATTCCCCATGAGATGGGACTCCGAGGAAAAGTGGAGAATAGAGGCTGCAAAAAATCGGAAATTTTCTACAGCCCGGGGGATATCAACTGTTTCAGAAAGTCTGAGAGGCTTGCCAGTATCTCTACTTTCGGCAGCGGCAATTTCACCAAGATCTCTTTCCAAAAGATCTGCAATTCTGTTTAAAATTGCACTCCTATTTTGCACAGACATATTTGACCAATCCGGAAATGCGTTTTTTGCTGCATCTACGGCTAAAGCTATATCCGTCTGATCAGAATCGGGAAGTTCAGCATACTTTTTACCTGTCGCAGGATTGACGCTAAATAGAACCTTGCCAGCACCAGAAGGAATAAATTCACCATTTATGTAATTGCTTATTATATCCATCTAAGATTTCCTTTTAAAATTTAATGTTGGAAGTGGCCGAACATACCAGAAACAGAATACAACAGCTGGCTTTAAAGTGTTCAAAATTCCACTGTGTCAAATACAGCCGGTTCTACCTCCATCAACGGGTAAATTTATTCCGTTGATGTATGCTGCCGATGATGAACTAAGAAAAGCCACTGCCGTTGCCAGATCTTGTGGGCTTCCAAAATGTCGTGCTGGGATTTCAGCGACCATATCTTCCTGAACATCTTCAATACTTTGACCGGTTTTTTTAGCTTTATTTTCAATTATGCTATCCAGTCTTCCTGTTTTGGTAGCGCCTGGCAGAACATTATTTACAGTTATTCCAAATTGCCCGAGTTCCATCGAGAGCGTTTTTGCCCAACTCGCAACAGCCCCTCTTATGGTGTTGGAAACTCCCAAACCGGGTATAGGCATTTTCACAGACGTAGAAATAATATTTATTATTCTTCCAAATTTTTTTTCCTTCATGCCGGGCACCACAGCCTGTACAAGTATTTGATTACAAATAAGATGTTGCTTAAAAGCACCTAAAAAATCGTTGGGGCTTGCATCAATGGCCTTACCAGCAGGTGGTCCACCCGTATTATTTACCAAAATGTCTATTCCGGGTTTTCTTTTTAAATACTGAGAAAGGTTTCTTTCTAATTCATCAGGATGTTGAAAATCTACACAAATATATTCATGCTGTTGTTGGTTCCCATTAGGAAGATCTCTTAACACCTTCTTAAGCTTTTCCTCATTTCTGGCTATTAGCACGATTTCTGCACCTAAGGAAGCCAAATGTTCAGCTATTGCCAAACCTATTCCCTGAGTACTGCCACATACTATCGCCTTTTTTCCCTTTAACCTAATGTCCATAATTTCTTTGTTGTAAATTCATTCTAATATAAATAACACCTTTGCTTAAGGGCAGCATCCCGTTTTGTCACAATTTTTGCCTCAAAAGGCAAAAATTCCGCCAAAACTACATTCTACTTTTTATTGACCACGGGTTGAAACCCGTGGCTATAAACATTTGACCCCGCTGGGGTCAGGGCAGCAATTTTAAGACTCTGAAATGGAAAACATCAATCCAGCTTTTAACAACGCTGAGGAGGCTAATACACCTCAAAACTTCATTAGATTAACATGCGAAACTTAAATTGCTTAAAGATTTCAAAATCAAAACGTTAGGTCAATATAGCATATTTTTGCTATATTGAAATAGTTGTTTAGATCAAAATTTCAAATAATCTCAAGACAAATAAGCCATGGCAATTCAAAAACCTTTTAACTTCAAAAAATGGATTGATGAAAACCGTCACCTTCTAAAGCCACCTGTGGGAAATCAGCAAGTATATAAAGGGAATGATGATTTTATAGTAATGGTGGTTGGAGGGCCAAATGCTCGCAAAGATTACCATTATAACGAAACAGAAGAGTTTTACTATCAACTAGAAGGCAACATTGTATTAAAAATAATAGAGGATGGCAAACCTGTCGATATCCCTATTAATGAAGGTGAAATTTTTCTTTTGCCACCTAAAATACCTCACTCACCCCAAAGAACCCCAAATTCGATAGGGCTGGTAATGGAATTATATAGAAAAGAAGGACAGAAAGATGGCTTTATTTGGATTTGTGAGAATTGTGGCAATAAATTATATGAAGAATATGCCCAAGTCACAGATATTGTAAAACAACTACCGCCTATTATGAACAATTTTTTTAGTTCTATAGAAAACAGAACATGTGACAAATGCGGTACAGTGATGGAAAAACCGTAATAGTAACATATCATCCCTTTTCGGCGATGAATGAATTCAAATCATTGATATTGATGGGTGACAGGGCAATTAAAATAGATATACACACACATATACTTCCAAAGACCTGGCCAGATCTGAAAGAAAGATACGGCTATGGAGGATTTATCAGGTTAGAACATCATAAACCATGCTGTGCAAGGATGATGATGGACGATAAATTCTTTCGGGAAATTCAGGATAATTGTTGGGATCCCGATGCGAGAATAAAGGAGTGCAACCATTCTCATGTGAATGTCCAGGTGTTATCAACCGTACCTGTTATGTTTAATTATTGGGCAAAACCAGAACATACCCATGACCTGTCTAAAATTTTAAATGATCACATTGCCGGTATTGTGTACGATTACCCGGATCGGTTTTTAGGATTAGGCACCTTGCCCATGCAGGCACCGGATTTGGCTGTAAAAGAACTGGAAAGGTGTATAAATGAGCTGGGCCTTTCGGGGATCCAAATCGGCACCCATATTAACAATTTAAACCTTGATTCGCCTGAGCTGTTTGAAGTATTCGAGGCCGCTGAAAGTTTAGGAGCCTCTATTTTTATTCATCCCTGGGACGTTATGGGATCCAGTGAAATGACTAAATATTGGCTTCCCTGGTTGGTAGGAATGCCTGCGGAAACCTCCAGAGCTATTTGCTCTTTAATTTTTGGTGGCGTTTTGGAAAGGCTTCCCAAACTCAAAATCGCCTTTGCCCATGGTGGAGGCTCATTTCCCGCAACCATAGGCCGAATAGCCCATGGGTTTAGTGTCAGGCCAGACCTGTGTGCGATAGATAATAATGTCGATCCCAGAGCCTATTTGGGGAAGTTTTATCTGGATTCTCTTGTACACCAACCCGAAGTTTTAAAATATATCATTGACCTGATTGGCGAAGATAAAGTGGTGTTGGGGTCTGATTATCCATTTCCTTTAGGAGAAACCAACCCTGGAGAACTTATAGAATCCATGCCGGTGCCCGATAACATAAAGCGAAAAATATTGGGCGAAAATGCGTTGTCCTGGTTGGGGCTGCCACATAGTCACTTTGAAGGTAATCGACAAAATAACTAAACTTCACCGTTTATGGAATTTCAAAACACTGCGGAATTTGCGGCGCAACTTGATCAGGATGATAAATTATTTTCCTTCAAAGATAAATTTCATAACCCGAAGCGAGACGGAAAAGAGGCGATTTACTTTTGTGGAAATTCGCTTGGTCTCCAACCAAAGTTGACAGCACATTATCTGGAAGAAGAATTAGCTGCATGGCAGGAATTAGCGGTTGAAGCGCATTTTAAATCGAGACGGCCCTGGCTTGGCTATCACGGACAGTTCAAAGAATCTCTGGCTGCCCTTGTTGGTGCTTTTCCCGAAGAAGTAGTTGCGATGAACAACCTCACCACCAATCTTCACCTTATGATGGTTTCCTTTTATAAGCCAACCAGAGAAAAGTTTAAGATCATTACAGAAGCAGGCGCTTTTCCTTCAGACATGTATGCTTTGGAAAGTCAGGTACGCTTCCACAACCTTGATCCCGACAACGCAATTATTGAACTAAAACCCCGACAAGGAGAACATACTCTTAGAACAGAGGACATCATTAAGACCATAGAACGCAATAGTTTAGAAGTAGCTTTAATATTGATGGGAGGGGTACAATATTATACCGGTCAATTTTTCGATCTAAAATCAATTACTCAGGCAGCTCATAAAGTCGGGGCTTTTGCCGGGTTTGATCTCGCCCATGCTATTGGAAATGTGCCGCTCCTACTCCATGATTGGGATGTAGATTTTGCTGTCTGGTGTAGTTATAAATATTTAAACGGAAGCCCGGGAGGCACAGGAGGAGCTTTTATTCATGATAATCACGGTAGAAATAATCAGCTTCCTCGATTTGCAGGATGGTGGGGCTATATAGAAAAGGAAAGGTTTAAAATGGAAAAAGGTTTTAAACCAACTGCTGGAGCAGATGGCTGGCAGCTTAGCAACGCACCCATTCTATCTATGGCAGCTTTAAGGGCTTCACTGGAAATTTTTGATCAGGCAAAAATTGATAATATTAGGGAGAAAAGTATAGCCTTGA
This sequence comes from uncultured Flammeovirgaceae bacterium, assembly GCA_946886805.1. The sequence continues at coordinate 6,441 of CAMPJM010000071.1, forward strand.
CAGGTTATTTGCAGTATTTAATTCAAAAGATAAACGTTGAAAAACGGGTTATCAATGTAATCACACCCGCTGACCCTTCTGCCAGAGGGTGCCAACTATCGCTTATGATGTCTGAAAATGGGAATGATATTTTTGAATCGTTAAGCAAAAATGGCGTGGTAGCAGATTGGAGAGAGCCTGATGTAATTCGGGTTGCTCCTGTTCCATTATACAATACCTTTTCCGAGGTTTTTCAGTTTGGGTGTGTTTTAAAGGATGCCCTTAAGATTAATAAATGAAAAAAAGAATTATTATCTTAGGAGCCGGACTTGTAGGGTCACTTTTAGCTATTCTTCTATCAGAAAAAGGCTATGAAGTGTGCATTTATGAAAAAAGAAGCGATCCAAGAAAAGCCGGTGCTGAAAGTGGAAGGTCGATAAACCTTGCCCTTAGCAGGCGAGGAAAATTAGCCTTACAAAAAGCAGGTGTTGAAAAAGAAGTGGAAAAACTAATTATTCCAATGGAGGGGAGAATGATGCATGATCTCTCAGGAAATTTAACCTTTCAACCTTATGGAACAAAAGGACAAAAAATTTACTCTATTTCCAGGTCTGGTCTGAATGAGCTGTTGATGACGAAAGCAGCAAGTGCCGGAGTTAACATCAATTTTCAGCAGAGGGTTCTTGATGTGGAAATGGATATACCTGCTGTGGTGGTAGAAGGAGCAGGATGTGAGCTGATAAAAGATAATGCGGATTTGATATTTGGTGCAGACGGTGCATATTCGGCGGTGAGGGAAGCCATGCGCAAAACGGATAGGTTTAATTATTCCCAGTATTATCTCGATTATGGTTATAAAGAGCTTACCATTCCTGCTACCACTGGTGGTGATTTTGCTTTGTCTTCAAATGCACTTCATATCTGGCCGAGGGGTCAGTTTATGTTGATAGCCTTACCGAATCTGGATAAAAGCTTTACTTGCACCTTGTTTTTACCTTTTTCGGGTAAAGTATCATTCGAAAATTTAAAGCAAGAAAAAGAAATAATTGACTTCTTTAATAAAAACTTCCCCGATGCTGCCTCTAAAATGCCCTCTTTAGCAAAAGATTTTTCGACTCATCCAACAGGGTCATTGGTAACCATAAGCTGTTACCCTTGGGTAAAAAACAATGTCACAATTCTTGGTGATGCTTCACATGCTATCGTACCATTTTATGGTCAAGGAATGAATGCAGGATTTGAAGACTGCAAGACAATCAATGATTTACTGGAGCAATTCCCTGATGATTGGGAAAAAGTTTTAGCCGAGTTTCAATTCTTAAGGAAACCAGATGCCGACGCAATAAGCCAACTTGCCTTGCAAAATTTTACAGAAATGCGGGATTTAGTAGGAGATCCGAAGTTTCTGCTGAGAAAAAAAATAGAAGCGAAAATAAATAGCCTTTATCCAGAGCAATGGATTCCCCTGTATTCAATGGTAACTTTTAGCGATCTCCGCTATTCTGAGGCCTTACATATAGGCAAACAACAGGATAAAGTGATGCAAGAGGTGATGAACATTCCTGACATAGCAAAGAAATGGGAGCAGCTAAATTTTCAGAAAATTGTGAATCAGCTCAAATCATATTTATAGTTATTTCAACCCTGCTCCAGTTCCAGATAGTCAATCAAGGAACTCATTGCATGCGCCTCTTCTTTGGATGTTCCGTCAGAAGCACTAGCAAAAAGTTGCATGGTTTCTTTAATTTTTAACTTCCCGTCTGCATCACTTTTAATAAATTCTTTTAATACACCAAGAAACTTTTCTTCCCATTTTTGACTATTCTTTAGTAAATATTTGAATTCGTCCTTAAATATTAACATCAGATTTTCTTCTTTCTCTAATCCCAAATCATCTGTCGCATATTCATATCCGAGCTTTGAAGCCTGAATTCCCATCACCAACTTTTCCTCCTTGTCAACAACTCCATCGCTATTTAATACTAGAAGAGAGGGGAAAATTTTCAGTAATTGAGCAAACTGATCCTTATTAATAGAAATGAATCGCTCATCTAAATAAGCGTGGTATAGGAGCTCAAAGTTTTTTGATACGTTATTCACAGTCTTACTAATTTTTTATTAAATCTATATTAAATTATATTTCACCGTTTATCAAAAAACTTATATATCTTACATGGGTGGACAAAAAGATTTTTTACCAGAAAGAACATCCACAAAACAATGCCGATAATTTCTTCAAAGAATTTAAAATCTTTCAGGTATAACTTTTTTGTAACCACTCAGGTAGTAGAAACCGTCATTCCTTGCGAATCCCGAAAGCTTTCGGGAGTAGACCAGTGCCAAGGGCATCCCTTCGGGGAAATCCCAGTCTAAAGTGCTGGAGTAATTTACCGATTTCCGTATTCATAGCGGGGGATTCCGGTTTGCCAGTCTTGGATATTTACTTCGTGAAAAACTCCGTAAATTCCGGAATGACGATATATTGTGGAATAGAAATTAACTTTAAATAAAAATAACATGATGAACAAAACCCGCTTTAACTTCCTCAGTTAAGATATGGAATTTAAATGAACATGGAAAGTTTGAGAGCAGGAATAATAGGTGCAGGGATAGCCGGAATAGCAGCAGCAATCAGGCTTGCTGTGAGGGGTTATGATGTAGAAGTCTTTGAATCCAATTCTTATCCCGGAGGTAAATTATCGGAAATCAACAAAGATGGTTTTCGGTTTGATGCCGGTCCTTCCCTTTTTACGATGCCCGAACTGGTAGACGACTTATTCGTTCTTGCCGGAGAAAACCCAAAAGATTATTTTCAATATATCCGGCTGCCAGTGACATGCTTGTATTTTTATGAAGACGGCACCCAAATTTCAGCATTTGGAGATCAGGATAAATTTATTGAGGAAATACATCTAAAAACAGGTGAGCCAAAGCAAAATATTTCTTCCTCGTTTAAAAATAGTGCCTCCTTATATAAATACTTATCACCCCTTTTTATGCATCGTTCACTTCATAAGAAAAGCACCTATCTAAATAAAACGGCATTTAAAGCTTATACAAACTTATTTAAGTTTGATTTTTTCAGAACCATGCACGAAGCCAATAGTAGTTTCTTTGACGATGAGAGGGTAGTTCAGCTATTCGATCGGTATGCTACCTACAATGGTTCTGATCCTTATAAAACTCCGGCAACTATGAATATTATTCCTCACCTGGAATTTGGAAAAGGCGCTTATTTACCAAGGAATGGAATGTACGACATCACAATGAGTTTGTTCAAACTTGCGAAAAGAGTAGGGGTAAAATTTTATTTTAATAAAAAAGTTGAAAAAATTATTACCAGAAACAACAAGGCCATCGGGATACAAATAGCCTCTGAAGAATTAAATTATGATGCCGTAGTGTGCAACATGGATGTCGTGAGCGCTTACAGACATCTATTGTCTGGTGAAAAGCAACCTCACAATTTTTTGACCCAGCCGAAATCAAGTTCTGCCCTGATTTTCTATTGGGGGATTAAGAACCAATTTCCCTCTCTTGATCTGCATAATATCTTTTTCAGTAAAAGCTATAAAGACGAATTTGACTATATCTTTAATAAGAAAAAAGTAAGTAAGGATCCGACAGTTTATGTGAACATCACATCTAAATATAACAAAAGCGATGCACCTGAAGGTTGTGAAAATTGGTTTACCATGATCAATGTGCCTAATAACACAGGGCAAGACTGGAATACAATAATTCAGCAGGCGAGAACAAATATCATAGAGAAATTAAATCGGCTACTTAAAACTGATATCGATCCTCTTATTGCAACTGAAACAATTCTTGATCCCAGATTAGTTGAAAGCACAACCTTTTCCTCACACGGTGCGCTTTATGGCAATAGCTCCAATAATAAATATGCGGCATTTTTGCGCCATCCTAACTTTTCGAAAAACATCCGGAATTTATATTTTTGTGGCGGGAGCGTTCATCCGGGCGGGGGAATACCTTTGTGTCTTTTATCGGCTAAAATTACCGTAGACATGATAAAATAAAAGCAATCCGAATTTGGATTGATGATATCTAAATTCGGATTGCTTTTTAAAACAAAATTATCTTAAGCTAAAAATCTATCAATTAAAGGCTACAGAGGTTGGGCTCAGTACAGGCAATTCATCGTCTATCGGATTTTCACCAATCAATTGCTTGTACTTGTCATATCGACTCATAATTTCGCGAACATATTTTACAGGCTCTTCACCTCGGCAATAGCCAGATTTAACCACCGGATCGAGATAATATTCAGATTGCGATTTCTTCAGAACAAAGACTTCAACGTTCCCCTCCCATTTCTGAGGATCTTTACCATATTTTACTGCAAGTCTTCTGGCATCTAAAACATGGCCTTGTCCCACATTAAAAGAAGCAAGAATAAACTTGATTCTTTCTTCCGGATCAGGTACCTTCTTTGACCAAAGCTGGTCTAGCCATTTTAAATAACCAACCCCGGCGTTTATGCTTTGCTTAGGATTAGAAAGGTCAGATGCACCATACATTTCTGCCGTAGCCGGCACCAACTGCATTAATCCCACAGCTCCAGCCCATGATTCTGCATTGGGATTAAATTTTGACTCCTGGTAAATTTGAGAGGCGAGTAATCGCCAATCCCAATCTATTTTTTCCGCAGCTATTTTTATGGTCTTATCATAAGGCGAAATACTTTCACCGTTTACCGACGAATAATTACTTGTCGCCCGTAAATAAGATGCTTTCGGACTCTTAAAATATTTATTATAGATCACATAGTAAGCCGTTTTCTTTTGCATTTTAGTAATCCAACTATTTACCCCCTGCAAGAGGTCAGGACTGGTTTTTCTTACCGCCCATGCAATACGTTGAGGAAAACTGATGGCAGTTTTAATATCGATGTTTGGATAATAGGTTCTATTAACTTTCGCAACATCGTCGTCTGCTACTGTAAAATCTATCTCACCGGTGGCTACTTTCTTTATTAATGCTTCCGTTTCGAGATCAGCAAAGCCTTCTATAACCATGATATCCCCACCTATCTCCTCAGATAAGTTTTTTAACCTGGTGAAGTAGGAAGAGCCCTTTCGCACGTACACTTCTTTGCCGATAAGATCAATTGGGTTTCTTATCAGGGTCTCTTCAATTTCGTGGATTTTCATTTTCCTCCAATTCTTGGGCTTTCTTTGCACCAATACCTGCTTGGTTTGGTAATGAGGAAGGGTAAAATTCACCTGCTCTTTGCGAGATTTTGTAATGGTAAGGTTATGCGCCACAATATCTCCTTCACCTTTGTTGAGCTTAACAAAAGCCTCATCAATATCATTGGTAATGATCAGCTTCAGTTTTACATCCAGCTCTTTGGCCAATAAATTTAGAAGCTCATATTCATAGCCCATGGGTTGCCCCTTATAGATAAAGTAACCTGTTGAACTGTTATCAACAATGGCAATTAAAGTATCTCTCTCTTTAATTTTTGCAAGATCAAAGTCAATGGGTTCTGGAAGTTGATTTCCAGATGTCATTTTTTGTTCTTTTGTCTCATTATTGTTTTGGCGACATGATCCAACCAAAAAACTTACACTCAAAAACAACCCTAAAAAAAGGATTATCTTAAAAAAATACAGTAGTTTGACTAAGTTCATAAACTCGTTTTTATAATTTCAACAAGCTTTTTTAAAAAGCCTGTTGGCAATCATTATGTAAATTTACATAAAAATCTATAATAATTATAACAATATATAATAA
>CAMPJM010000072.1 GCA_946886805.1 uncultured Flammeovirgaceae bacterium
GTTCATATGTTCATACATATAAATATTTGTAAGGCCGCTTCTTTAATTTGGGAACGGCATTGTTAATGCTAATAGGTATTCAATAAATGTTCTACTAATATGAAAAGAAATTTTTACCAAAAAGGATTGATCGTCCTGCTTTTACTAGTATTCTACAACCAGAATATAAGGGCGGATAGCGAGACGTTTTTTAACTCGGAGATCTCACAGGAAAGATCAGTATCAGGAAATGTAAAATCCATTGACGGAGAAGAATTACCGGGCGTAAATGTATTGATAAAAGGAACATCGACAGGAACTGTAACGGATATAAACGGTGATTTCCGCCTTTCTGTACCTGACGAAAACGCGGTTTTAGTATTCTCTTATGTAGGTTTTGTCTCTGAAGAAGTTACCATAGGCAATCGATCTACTGTAGATATGGTTCTTGTACCCACTATTGAATCTTTATCCGAGGTGGTGGTTATCGGATATGGTACTGTTAAAAAGTCAGATTTGACCGGAGCAGTTTCTTCGGTCAAATCTGAAGAATTAAAAGCTGTACCCGTAACTTCTTTTGACCAGGCTTTACAGGGAAGGGCAGCAGGTGTGCAGGTAATACAGTCTACTGGTGCTCCGGGGGGAGAAACCAATATACGGATAAGGGGAACGAGCTCGGTCAATGCAAGCAGTGAGCCATTATACGTAATTGATGGCATGTTAATTAACAGCAATGGTGGTGAAATGTCCATCGGAGGCAGGGGGCCACGTATTGGAGCTCTTTCAACAATTAATCCGAATGATATTGCATCCATAGAAGTTTTAAAAGATGCCTCTGCAACAGCAATTTACGGCTCAAGGGGCGCAAATGGAGTTATTTTAATTACCACCAAAAGAGGTAAGTCCGGAGAGGGGACAATCACTTTTGAAAGCTACTATGGTTTACAGGAAGCGGCTAATAAGCTAGATCTTTTAAATGCTGAACAGTTTGCTCAGCTGAGAAACGAGGCAAATATTAATGCCGGGAGAAATCCTGTGTATGTAAACCCTTCAACTTTGGGCGAGGGTACTGACTGGCAGGAAGAATTGTTAAGGGTAGCACCCATTGCCAATTATCAGCTTTCTTTTTCAGGCGGAAGTGAAAAAACAAGATATGCCCTTTCCGGAGGATATTTTACACAGGACGGGATAGTAATAGGCTCTGATTTTGACCGGTATTCCTTCCGAATAAATTTAGATACAGACATTAGTGATAAACTAAGCGTAGGTACAAGCTTTTCCTACAACAGGATGTCATCAAATGGCGTATTGACGGGACCAGGACAAATAGTTCCCGGAGTCATCACTGGTGCGATGCAATTCGACCCGATCGCCACCGTATATGATCCAAACGAAGAATTGGGCTATACTTATGAGCATTTCTTAAAAACTGGTATTGCCAACCCTGTCGCGGAAGCAAAAGAGTATGAAGCGAATACCACTACTTCCAGAGTCTTAGGAAATGTCTTTGCCCAGTATGAGATTTTAGAAGGATTGGAACTTAGGACCAGTGTAGGGATCGATGGACTGAATTCAAAGTCAAATACCTTCGGCCCCGAAGGTCTTAAGAGAACTGAGAATAGCTTTGGTGAGGCGAGCATAAGCACACTTCAGGCTATGACATGGTTAAATACCAATACGCTGACTTATGATAAAGTGATTGGAGAAAGCAGTACTATTAACGCAATGGTAGGGTTTGAAATCCAGAAATTTAGAAATGAATCATTAAGTACTCTGGTTTTCGATTTTCCGGATCCTCGTACAGGTTGGCACAATATTGGGGCTGGTCAGAATCCTCAGCCTCCCGGAAATGGAGAATCTGAATGGAGCCTACTCTCTTACCTCGGGAGGATAAACTATTCTCTTTTAGACAAATATTTATTTACGATATCCGGTAGAATTGATGGATCTTCCAAATTTGCAAAAGGAAATAAGTATGGGTTTTTCCCTTCCGGTGCTTTTGCATGGAGGGTTTCGGATGAATCCTTTATGGAAGACGTAAATTTTATTTATAATCTGAAATTAAGGGCAAGCTATGGGCTAACAGGTAATCAGTCCATTGGTCCATACGGCTCCCTGGCATTAATCACCCCCTTTGGAGAAGGCGTTTTTAATAATGGAAGTGGTCCGGCCGAAGTGATTTACGGGCGGGAACCACTGTCGTACCCTAATGAAGACCTGCGCTGGGAATCGACTAAGCAGGCTAACCTGGGCATTGACGTCTCCGTCCTGGAAGGCAGAATAAGCTTAACAGCAGAGGTTTATCATAAAAAAACTTCAGATCTGTTACTGATTACCCCAATTCCTTTAACTACAGGTTTTCAGAACACACTGTTAAATATAGGGAATGTGGAAAATAAGGGGATAGACTTTGAGTTTAATTCCATAAATACAAAGGGAAAGGTGGCATGGAATACGTCACTCAACTTTTCTGTAAATCGAAATAAGATTACGAACCTTGCGAGTGATGAGGATATTAACCTGGGCTTTGGAGGAAATGTTTTGAGAGAAGGAGAGCCAATAGGAACATTCTATGGGTATGTGTTTGATGGCATTTATCAAACAGAGCAGGAAACAGAGTCAAGTCCTGTAATAGCGGGGCAAAATCCTTCTGCAGGCGATAGAAGGTATAAAGATATCAGCGGTCCTGATGGTACACCCGATGGAATTATAAATGATCAGGATAGAACGATCATCGGATCGGCCCAACCTGACTTTACCTGGGGGTTCAGCAATGACATTACTTTTAAGAACTTTTCACTTAATATTTTTTTCCAGGGCTCTCAGGGAAACGATATGGTAAATATGAACCTGCTCAATCTTGAAAATGTAAATGGTCAGCAGAATGTGCTGGAAGAAGCATGGTTAAACCGCTGGACTCCTGAAAATCCCAGCAATGAATATGCCCGTGCATTAGCTACTTCTAGTGACAATGTCTTTTCTTCGAGATTTGTTGAGGATGCTTCCTATTTAAGGCTCAAAAGTCTGATGCTTAGCTATAACCTGCCTGCGTCGGTATTGGAAAGGATAAAAGTGAAGAATTTGAAAATTTACATCAGCGGAACCAATCTTTGGACACTTACCGATTATAGTGGATATGATCCTGAAGGAAATGCATATGGAGCTTCCACCAATATTGTAGGGGTTGATGATGGTAATTATCCCCAGACAAAAACCTATCTGGTCGGAATTAATATTGGATTATAATGTATAGTAATCGTCATGATGATGACAATTAAAAACAAATTCAAAAGATGAAAAAAATACTAAATTATACCAGACACACTACCCTGTTCCTGTTTTTGGTTATTTCAATAGTTTCATGCAGCGATTTTCTAGAAGAAAATCCTCAAAATAATGTATCCCAGAATAATTATTATCTAACGGAGCAGGATGCCGTTTCAGCAGTAAATGCTATTTATGCTTATCTGGGAAGTTATAACCTCGACGGGTTCGGACCTTTTCCGGGAAATACATCTGGGGTTTACCATAGCACTTTTTGGGTGACTATTGGTTTGGCGTCAGATAACTTGATGAATAATCAATTAGGGGCAATCCAAAACGATCAATTAGCCACATTTTCTTACAATGCAGAGAATGCTAATTTTCTGGAGATCTGGAGAATTCACTATAAAGTCATTTACCTTGCAAATATTGCTATAGAAAGGATTCCTGGTATTGAAATGGAAGAAAGTTTGAAGAGCAGGCTTGTGAATGAGGCTAAATTTTTAAGAGGTCTCATGTATTTTAATCTGGTAAGGATGTTTGGCGAAATACCCCTTATAATCTCAGAAAGTGCTCCTCTCCAACCAGAGGTGGCGCAGGTTGCTGCTATTTATGACCAGATTATCGCTGATCTGATAGCTGCTGAAGCTTTGCCTCAGGATGGGAGCATCCCAGAAGGCAGAGCCACAAGTGGGGCTGCGAAAGCCTTGCTTTCCAAGGTCTATCTCACTGTAGAGGACTATCAGAATGCGGCCGACAAAGCATCGGAAGTTATTGAGTCCGGAACCTATGAACTTTGGGACGATTTTGAGGATGTATTCAAACTTTCAAGCCGTGGCGGAAAAGAGGCCATTTTCTCTGTCGGATTTGGCGATGCTGAAGGTGCTATCTCGTTTTGGGAGGTAGGGCAGTTTAATGTTCGCTTGTTACCTGTTGAACTTTCAAATGAGCGAAGCGAAGTGAGTAATACGCAAGGGTGGCAAATAGCTACGCAGGATCTTTATAGTTCCTTTTCAGCAAGTGATGAAAGAAGAAATGTGACCTTTATGACTGAATTTTTAAATGATGGGGGAGATGTAGTAACGTTGGATAATATCTATATTAAAAAATATTGGGACGAAGCAGCTGATCCCACTGCCGGTGGTTCCGTCAATGACTTCCCGGTTATAAGATATGCGGATGTCCTTTTAATTTATTCTGAAGCCTTGGCGGAACTTGACAATTTTGGGGATGCCAACGACTACCTGAATATGGTGAGAAACAGGGCAGGATTAGAGGATGTGAATATTACAAATCGGGATGCTTTCAAAGAGGCCATACTTGAAGAAAGAAGGAAAGAGTTTGTAGCAGAAGGAAAAAGATGGTTTGAATTGGTAAGAATGAAGAAGCTGGATGAAAAGGTGCACGCCGCCAAAGACGATGAATATGAGGCAGCAATTCCTTCGCTCGGACCGAATTATTATGTGTTTCCTATACCACAACAAGAAAGAGATGTGAATCCCAACTTGCCGCAAAACACAGGTTTTTAATAAAGATAAATAGTGTAACATTAATACATAAAAATATGAAATTATTTAATGCATACTTAAGATGCTGTTTCCTTATGACGGTGGTACTTGCTTTTGCAAGTTGCGAACCTGACGAGCAAGGACCGGAAGACTACTATGACAACGATAGTTTTGTCGTGGAACTTTCTGCTGAGAAAACCATAGGACACGGGCAATATAGCGCAAAGTTAGAATCCGGTGATCTGATCAATGTTGAAGTGAATATAGAATCAGAGGTGGCGTTAGCCACACTGGAAATTACCAAAACTGTTAACCTGGAGGTGGATCCAACCTATGGACAAAATGGGGCCAGGGTTGTGGACATTTCAAGCGGCACGTCTGAATATGAGTTTTCTTACACGGCTGATACAACCGATGTCGATCAACTGGTAGGTTTTACTTTTGAAGCAACCAATGTTTCCGGCGAGGTGGAAGTAAGTGATCTGAATCTGATTGTTACCTTATCCCCAAGAGATAACCTGCCGAGGAGACGGTGGTTGCTCACTTCTATTTTACATGTCAATGAAGGCAATCAGGAGGTAATCAAAGAGTGTGAGAAAGATAATTCTCTATTGCTTAATTCAGACAGTACTATGGTATTCGACTACGGTACCGATACAGGATCAGCGGGCTGTGATTTTGATGGATTTAATGTCTATACCAAATGGTACCTTTCGGAAGATGAAAAAACCTTTACTTGGGAATATTACGGGATTTTTAGTCCGGCGACAACAGTGGTCGAATCATTTGAAGTGACAACCCTAACTACTGAGGTTCTCGCCTATGAACAAACGGTAGATTTAACTGTATTGGGTCTGGGCATTGAGACTTTCCTTTATACCTATGAGGCCACCCCGAGATAGACTGGCAAAGAAAACCGGAACCTTGCCTTTTAAAGTAGAATAAGAAGCGGATGAAACTCGGATTAGGCTTATATAAGCAAATACTCACTGATCAAAACTTTCGCTTTGCAAAACAGGCGGGTGCTACACATGTTGTCGCGCAACTGGTGGATTATATAAAGGGGGATGATCCCTCACTTACCAAGAATTATCTGAAAGGGTGGGGTATTACACAAAACCAACATAAGCTTTGGACATACGAGGAACTAAAAGCGCTGAGAAAGCAAATTGAGTCTCATGGCTTAACCTTGGCAGCAATCGAAAATTTTGACCCTGCGCATTGGTATGATATTTTGCTGGACGGGCCTAAAAAGGAAGCTCAAATTGAAAATATTAAAACGATCATCCGAAATGTCGGAAAAGCTGGGATTCCTGTAATAGGTTATTACTTTAGCCTGGCGGGTGTATGGGGATGGACCCATGGTTCTGTGGGTAGAGGAAATGCCAATTCGGTGGTATTTGATGCTGATAAAATAAATGTTGACGAACCTATACCGAATGGTATGGTTTGGAATATGACTTATGACCTTAATGCCGCTCCAGGAACAATTCAAAAGGTAAACAGGAAAGTGATGTGGTCCAGGATGAAGTACTTTCTGGATCATGTGCTTCCGGTTGCAGAGGAATCGGGAGTAAAGCTAGTGGCGCATCCAGACGATCCTCCTCTTCCCGATTTAAGAGGAACAGACCGGCTTTTCTATAACACCAGAGAGTACGAAAAGCTTTTAGCTCTTCACCCGAGTCCCTCCAATGGGTTTGAATTTTGTATGGGAACTATCCAGGAAATGAAGGGAAGTAATGTTTATGAACTACTGGACAAGTATTCAAAAGAAGGAAAAATAGGCTACATTCATATGAGAAATGTCATTGGAAAAGTACCTTGTTACCGGGAAGCTTTTGTGGATGAAGGAGATATTAATATGGTAAAAGCGTTAAAAATCCTAAAAACGAACGAATATCAGGGAGTAATTATTCCTGATCACACTCCTGAAATGAGCTGTAGTGCGCCCTGGCATGCTGGAATGGCCTACGCATTAGGTTATATGAAAGGTGTTCTTCAGGCAATAGAAGCAGAATGACGATGGAAGAATGTACTATATCAGACGGCTGGACTTATAAGGGGATGCGGGTCGTTTATATGGAGAACAGTGTGTTGCGAATAGGAATTCTGGTAGATCGTGGTAGTGATATTTTTGAATTTACCTATAAGCCTTTAGGGATTGATCCATTATTGAGATTGCCAAAAGGTATTAGAAATCCTGCCCGGGATTTTAGTCAAATGCGCGATACTTCCCATCAATTTGAAGATTATTACTATGGCGGATGGCAGGAAATTCTTCCGAATAGTCCCACCTTTAATTACCGGGGAGCTGCATTGGGCCAACATGGAGAGGTTTCATTAATCCCGTGGAAATATGCTATCATCAAGAATTCTACTACTGAAATTGCCCTGAAAGTCTGGACCGAACCTTTAAGGATTCCACTGAGAATTGAAAAAACTTTTATATTGAAAAAGGGTGAGGCTAAATTATATATCTCAGAGCAACTGACCAATATGGGAAAAACTGAGGTAGACATTATGTGGGGTCATCATATCGCTTTTGGCTTACCATTTTTGGATGATGGGGCAGTCATAGAAAGTAATGCTCAAACCTTTTTTGCTGAACCAACAATGCCATCGAATAGGAGGTTCAAGTCGGGAACAGCGTTTGTTTGGCCCATGGGAGAGGGGTTGGATGGAAAGAAAGATAATGCCAGTATTATTCCTGACGCGGAGGCAAAACCTTATAGTGACTTGTGTTATTTAAGCGACTACAATGGGGACGCTTTTTATTCTATAAAAAGTAAAAAATATGGGATTGGGTTTCAACTGAACTGGGACGGCAATCTGTTTAAACATCTCTGGTTATGGCAAGAAAGGTTTGCGACAAAGGACTTTCCCTGGTGGGGCCAGTGCTATACTGATGCTCTTGAACCCTGGACTTCAGCCTGGACCTCCGATCCGGAGAAGGCTATTCAAAATGGGGAATGGCTGCATTTGGAGGCTGAGGAAGTGGTGAACACGCAACTTTCAGCTAGTGTCGTGCCAACTTTAAATGAGCAGAAGGCTTAGTAAATTTTAATTTAAGGGCAGATACAAAAAATGAATTACAGCCATCGCTATTCAGGGCTTTTGTAAAGCAGATAAGTCAACAGACGCATTGATTCAAACTCGCTTTTAGCTTCACAAGGTCTTGTATTGTTCAATTTAATCAAATATTAATATGGGACTATCATTAGAAAATATCAAAATATTTGCAGACGGATTAGACCATGTAGAGTGCATCGCCTATCATCCGGACGGGACAATCTGGGCTGGTGGGGAGGCAGGGCAAATTTACAAAATATCGAATAAGGGGAAAGTGGAGAAGGTGGCCAGTACAGGCGGATTTATCTTAGGGATAGCCATTAGTCCCAAGAAAGACTGGCTGGCGATTTGTGACCTGAAAAAGAAGTGTATATGGAAATTGGATTTACAATCTCATGCCCTACAACTTTATGCAAATGGGGTGGATGGGCATCAATTTAATATACCCAACTATATCTGTTTTGATTCAAACGAAAATTTATATGTAAGCGAAAGCGGCGCATTTAGAGAAGTATCGGGCAGCATATTAAAATTTAACCGAGAGGGAGAAGGCAAAATATGGTGCAAAGGTCCCTTTAACTTTTCAAACGGGATGGCCATAGACGACCGGGAGCATTTTCTTTATGTAGTGTGTTCATTCTTACCGGGCATTGAAAGAATCGCAATTAATGAAGATGGAACAGCCGGAAAACGTGAAGTATTTGTGACTTTGCCCAAGACCGTACCAGATGGAATTGCTTTTGACGTTGAGGGAAATCTTTATGTTACCTGTTATGCTCCTAATGCCATTTATAAGGCAGATAAAAATCGTGCTGTAACAGTATTGATTAATGATTGGGAAGGACATACCTTATGTAACCCGACCAACATCGCTTTCGGCGGCCCTAATTTTGATCAACTATTCACTTCTAATTTGGGCAGATGGCATATTTCTCGGATTGATATAGGAGTTCGAGGACTAAAGCTTGCTTGCCACGACATTTAACAGATATATTCTAAAATCAAGTACATGCTGCTTAAAATTAACAAGAAAAAATCATGAATTCATTTATAAACAAACACATAATAGTTACTGGGGGCGCCAAGGGTATAGGGATGGCCTGTGTTGAAATTTTCCTTAAAGCCGGAGGTACCGTTTCCATATTCGATATAGATGAACCAGCAAACATATCGGAAGGATATGAAAATAATTACACTTTTTACAAGACCGATGTGTCTCTGGAAAAGCAGGTAAAACAAAATATCGATGCAGCAATTAAACGAGTTGGTGAAGTTGATGTATTGGTAAATAATGCAGGAATAGTAATTTATGGCTCGGTCACAGAAACCTCGGAAGCGGTGTGGGACAAGGTTTTAGGGGTAAATCTCAAAAGTTCCTTTTTATGTTCAAAACATGCCATCCCTTCCATGCTAAAGAAAGGAAAAGGAGTTGTTATAAATGTTTCCAGTGTGCAGGCGTTCCTTTCACAAAATGTAGTAGCCGCTTATACTGCCTCCAAAACCGCTCTTTTGGGACTTACCAGAAGCATTGCGGTTGATTATGCACCCAATATTCGTTGTGTGGCAGTGTGCCCAGGTACCATTGACACACCCATGCTGAGAAATGCACTACAGGAATCACCAAATCCCGATGAGGTGTACCAAGAATGTATCGACATGCACCCTTTAAAAAAAATAGGTACCCCCAAAGAGGTAGCTGAACTTATCGCTTTTCTGGCTTCGGATAAAGCATCTTTTATCACCGGTCAAGCTTATAGAATAGACGGCGGGCTTGGAATTGGGATAGCAGGAAGTAAGCACGAATAAAATAAGAGAGAATAAAATAATTTCTACCATCCTTCTTCCTGATTGGTTCAGAAAGAAGTAAAGATTTACAAATATATTTAATGCTCCTGCTCAAAACCTATTTTCCCATTTTTTAAAGTTATTGTATGATATTTCCCTTCATACAAGACATGGTGTAGTTTTCCTTCCATATCAATGCGCCCAAAATTTCTTATAGGATTGCCATTCACCTCCGGATAAAATCCAAAAAAGCATTTAAGTATAACCTGCGACATGCCTATTCCTGCGTTGGAGTCCCTGTTATGCCACCCTCTTTCGGCAATTCTTACCTTGGCATTTTTGTTGTTCTTGTTTTTTCCCCAGAGTTCATGTGCCTGTGCCCAGGTGCCCTCGTAAGTCACCGGCTCAATAGCACGGTAGAAATCAAGGGCTTTCTGTGGATAGCCCATTTGAGAAAGCGCATCCATGGTTCCTGCAGGCCAGCCGTCAAAAGCGCCCATGGGGCCATGATCCGGTCTGTCAGAATTTTTGGCAGCTACATCTTTCAGCGACTGGGCACGCATCCAGTGATCGGTCATTAATTCATCGTATAAAAAATCAATCATTTCACTTTTCATTGTGTCGGAAAGCTCATCCGGTAAATAACGACCCATAAACATGAAATCAAGACAATGTCTCACTTCAATGGTTTTACCATTGGGATATACACTATTCCATACGCCATCTCCTGCATAGAGCTGCATCAGTAGCGGAACCATCATTTCAGCTTTTTCATTCAGCATTGCGGCCTTCTCCTCATTGCCGATCTTTTTGTACAGACTGGCAGTTTCCTTCATCATCCAGATGTAACCTGCATTAAATGAAGGCACTATATGTTTATATGTTGGAACGCACTCTAGTAAATTCCATTTGTCATCTCCAAAATCTGCGAGTTTATAAATATCACTGATGGCGCCCTCTTTCCCGTAAATTGAAATTCTTTCCCAATTGGTTGCATAATGTTCGAGGGTTTCCAGCAAGGTTTTGTCAGTTACTTTTTCATTTAAAAATTCATGGTCCCCGGTTACGGTAATATAAGCATGGATCAATTGAAACAAGGCCCAGTAATTCGCTGAATAACCATTGCCAACACCCTTGCCTCCTAAATTGTCCTGACCGTAATATTTTCCCGGATCAATTTTTACCCATGCTAAAATATTTTCTTTTAACATTTTCGGATCTGCCACCGCCTGTAAAGTGGACCATTCGGTATTATCCCAAAAAAAGGAAATACTGGCACCCCAGCGCGGTCCACCGGTGAGTATTACGCTTTCATGTGCTGATAAATTATTGTTCAGCATGTATAACATGGTCATGGGACCCGTATAATAAACCTTTTTGACTAGGGTATCATTTGTTTCCAATACCGGAAAGCAACCGGAAATAATATCATTGTCGGGAGTAAAGATATTCGCCCATTTTTCTTCCCAAATAGTTTTTACGTTTTCAAATTTTTGATCGAAATCTTCTATCCATTGTGCTATATTGCTTTTTACCTGGCTTTTATCATCGCCATAAGCCATAAAATACTCAATCACTTTCTTTTCTCCCTTTTTGAGCTTCAAATTCCATGTTGCTGTGCCTCCGCTATTATAACTTACAATTTCATCAGGAGGTGTTTTGATTCCGAATGCTGTAATGGCTTCTGTTTCGGAATCCTGTACAAACAAATCTTTTCCTTCTACAGTGACGGCATATTTTGAGGCATTGAGTATCTCTTTATCGCTTGTCAACTTTATGGTAGTTTTTTCTCCCGTAGGTTTCCCTTCCACCAATTTGTCTATTGTCACTTCTGCACTGTCAACGTTTTTGCCGATAAACTTTCTAACACTTTCTACCTCCTCATCTCTTGCCGTGAACTTCCCATCCATTTTAGGGTAGGGGTACCACCATTGCCAATCCCCTTCATACTTACTAATGAACCCAATCATGTCAAGCGCTATATTTATATCCCTTGTCTCCTCCGCCTTGTTAGTGATTTCTACCCGCCACATAATCCCATCCTCTTCGGGAAGCATACGTGTTGAAGATAGCACTTCCCAATTATCCAGCTTGCCTTTTCTAAGTGCCTGGTAAGGTTGCCAACGAAACATGGAAACCATTGGAACTTCTCCATTTATTTTCATTATGCCGGTATGATAGCCCCCGCTGTATGGAGCTGATGCAAACCAGCTTATCGAAGTAATATCCCGGTTTACCAGTGCTTGTCCCCGAAAATTCCGAATAGAAGGTTCCATAGCTACAGTATCAGCAGAGACCCATATTCCGGAAACCTCTTCAATTGAAGGAATATTACTAGCTACGTTGACTTTGGTTTCGGCGTTGTCAATTTGATTGGTACAACCGGGAATAATGATTCCCAGTAGTATTAGATAGAAAATAGTGCCACTTCTTTTTGTGTAGGTCATTTTTATGTTTTTTTTTAACTTGGGGATATAATCAAATTGACTAATTTGTAGCTTCATTAGATCAATAATCTGTATTCCTATCATCCATCGT